>JAFAGL010000039.1 GCA_023422735.1 Pseudomonadota bacterium | reverse complement strand
GGCTGGGCCGTCCTGTAGACCACGCGGTCACCGACCTTGAAGCCCCAATCCTCCTTAGCGACCAACTTAAAGCGCTTGATGCCAAGAGACTGCTGATAGCCCCGGTCATTCCTGATCCGAAGATACTTACAATCGCTGGTCACTCGGCTGACCTCGTAGGTTTTGCCGTAGGTAAGCGACGATGCGCGGCCCGTGCTGTCGATGCACTTAACCGTGTCACCAGCCTTGAAGGTATGCTTGCTCATTACAGTTCGCCTTTCATATATGCGTCGATCCCACGGAACTCGGCTCTCTTGCCGTCATCGCCGTTGATCAGGTTCTTGGTAGCGGTGAAGGCTTCCTGAGCAGGAATGCCGAGATGTTCCGCGAGTGAAAGAAAGACCGTCGCAGCACCCATGATCTGAATTTCAGGGCGGAAGTCTTGAAGACGGTCGAGGACAGTCATGCCAGCCATGGCGACATCCCGTGGCGCGGCCGAATTGAGAACGTCGCGATTAAAGGAGCGCATCAGGGCCCCTCCCGTCGAACGTCAGGAACCAATAGGCAAGCAGCCCACAGACAATCACAAGGAGGACGCTGGCCATCAGGCAGCAACCTTCCGTTGGTTGCGGAAGCGAGCCTTACGTTGCTCCTTCTTTCCGAAGTATCCGGTCTCCTTAAGCCCTTCGATCAGGCCACGGCGAGCCTCATATCGTTGGGTCTTGTCAGCCTTGCTCAGGTCGACGTGGATGGAACCGACAGTGATGTCATGATGGGCAGCACCCATGCGAATGGTAATGTTCTTGGACATGGAAACCTTATGCAGATTGTTTCGCAGGCTAGTGGGGGCCTTTATCTCCGTTATCGGAATACTTCCGTTAGCGGAGCTGTTTAGGCAAAGAAGAAGTCGGACTTCAGGATTGAAGAAAGTTGAAGCGTTCCTTTCTGGGGTATCTCCTCGATCTGGTCGAGGGCGCATTCAGGGTTGGCTTTGAAAACCTCGTCGCGGAAGTGCGCTAACGGGTCCTGTTCATACATGCGGACAAAGACAGCCCGCAGTGTTTCTGCCAAGCGCTCGGTATCGCAAGCGTGGGTGGCATAACTGTCATGGATCATGGCAAAGCTGGTGAGCCCTTCCTCGGCAAGTTCAGCCACGGTCAGGACCATCGCTGAGGCATCCATTGAATGGACGTAGTTTGGGCTGACCGAAGTGGCCTGCTTTGATACGTCGATCTTGTCTGTCTCCTCGAATGCCCTGAGCTTCACCATCTGTCCCCCGATCTGGGTTCTGATCCGGCGAGACTTCATGTCGAGGTAGCCTTGATACCCAACGAAGCCGCTGGGTGTCGTCCAGTGGAGCGCTCGGTTCCCCTTAGCAACCACCCTCGCGGTCTTCTGAAGCCAGGCCATGGCGTCCCTAGCGGCGATCACTACGTCACCGATGCTCTCCCAGACGAGAGACGAGAGGAACCCTATGGCCTTCTTCAGTTCATCCCCGAAGTTATGCTTCTGGCCGGCACTGATCTTGGCCCGGATGGCTTCATCGACATATCTCAAGCAGGACCTAGGTGTTCCTCCGTAAGGCAGCACCATGACAGGACGCTTGGTCACCTTGCGGTCGATCCCAAAGGACAACCAGGCATTAGCCCATCGCTCCTTCTCCGTACCAGCTCCGCTATGGGAGGCAATTGAACGCAGTTGTTCCATTACCCGGTCAGCGACCACCTGATAGATGTCTTGAGGCTTGGGGGCTGGAATGAGATTGACCGCGCTGCCCCCTACACTATCAAGAAGCATGGCGGAGAAGTGCTGGAGCCCGTTACACGAGCCGTCGAGAGCGACTGGAAGGTGAGACATGAAGTCTGGTCCCCCAATGTCGTAGCAAAGCCACTCGGAACAAAACGCAAGGAAACACCACGGACTGTCCGCCTCGGTCCACCAGCGGCAGCCCAGGGGGTCCAAAGCAGTAGCGAAGATCAACTCGCGATGCTCCTCAACCCAAGCGATCCGCTCCGTGAATGGGACCTTGTCCACTCCGAAGCAGTTAGCCCCATGGATTGCCAGCCAACGCGCTCCAGACTTCCCGAGAGGCTTCCCTTCGGCAAACCTTAGGAGGGCCTTAACGGGATCGCTCCCTTGCGGATGGAGGACGAGAGGAATTGGGTAGGCCCTTCCTCGGAAGTCCAGATTATGCGGGAAGTAAATGGACGGCTCGCCACGAAACCGTTCCGCCAGGTTCAACAGTGTTTGTTGCCGCAACCTGTCTTGGCGGAGTTGGATGTTCGCTTCATAGGTATCACGAGCCGCCCACTTCCACTCACGAAGAGCTTCCGGGTTTGTGTCAATGTCGACGGGCCGTGGGGGTAACTGATGGTCGTTCGCCGGGACCAACCCAGCGATACCGTCCCCCTCAGATGCGAGATGCGCCATGACATCCAAGACCGCCTCGTTGATCTGCCAAGGAGTGTTCTGGATCGCGTTGATACCGTCGCGAACGCGGCTTAAGTCCGCTCGTTTGAGGAGAGCCAAGTGTTCTCCCCGCGCGCGGCGCACCAGGGGCAACGGGCGGGTGGCTTCTGTGTGATACCCTCCTCCCTCAAGCGAGGTCCACGGCTTCGGCGGCATGATGGTTGGGAGGTATTCAGGACATAGCTCTTCGCCACCTTTGATGGACTGCGCGATCCAAGCCTCGGCGCGCTCCGTAAGGCGCACCACATATTGATCCCTAGGGGCATTCTTGTCGGCCCCTTGGTGCGCCTGCTCGATCACCGCTAGTCCGGTATGCGAACAGAATAACTCAATGAGGCGAACCCCTAGGTGGACCATGTCCGCCTTGACCCAACGGTCCCAAGCGATACCCTGCTTGTTCATGACGTAGGTAAGAACCGCTGCCTTATGGGCTTCGGTCGAACCGATGTCGGCAAGCTGCTTGGTTTCCCATTGGTACTTCGCAGGGTCAGCCTTCTTGAACGCTGTAAACCGAGCCTCAAGTTCAACCGACTTCGCGACCGTTACGGCCAACGTCATGAGGACCGGCGCGCGCGGCTTCATCATCCTACCCAAGATCGCACGACATCCGAGATAAGACACAGCCTCAAGGTCCATGTCTTTGATCAGTACGGCAGCTCTAGCGCGGGGGCCTGGGCGACCACCGAAGGTTTCATCAAGGAAAGCCTGAAGGCCCTCGGTTACAGGCCCGACCGCCGCTTCCAAGATGGTGCGCCCTGTGCGGGTCTCGAAGCCGCGCTCTTTGTCGACCTCTTTGCGGACCTTGGAGAGGTAGCGTTCCCGGCCTAGGCCAGCCATCTCAATTTCAAGCTGTGCCTGACGGTGAAGGAGTGTGTCGTGGACGGTCATAGGGCTCCGGCGTTCTTGACCCGTTCTGCCCCTATGTCACAATGCCACAAACCTCATGCCACAAACCGTTCATGTCACGAAATCCCCTCCGTTAGCGGAGCTTTCCGTGACACGTTCGAAAATGCGGCGCAAAGCCTTATTCTGCAAGGTATTAAGGGAGTAGATACGGTGGTGGAAGTAATACGGCAGGGATTTTAAGTCCCTTGCGTCTACCAGTTCCGCCACGCCCGCATGAATGGTGAGCTAGCCTGTCCTTCACCGAAGGGCAACACACAAGCTGCGCAAGCCCTGTGAATTCATCACCGGTCGTAAAGAAAAAGCGGACAGGTAACCCTGCCCGCTTCTGGAGGTCGTCCGCCGGGGCTATCCAAGCGACGCCTGGAACCTCAGTAGCCGAACTGTTTGGCCAGCGTGAACTTCACGGTTCGACCCTTTGACCGGTCCACCGCCAGATTCTCGCGATAATCCTCGTTGAAGAGGTTCTGGACGCCGACCTGAGCTTCCCAGCCCGCAAGCTGTCCTTCCTGCGGCTTCCAGGATGCAAACAAATCAACGCGCGTCCAGCTATCCGAAGAGACATCCGGATCACCACTCGAAGCGGCGCTGATGACATAGTCACCTTCGGCCGCGAAGGTCGTGGTCGCGCCAAACGTCAGATCGTAATCCGGAATGCGCCCGCCCAGGGTCAGGATCAGCTTGTCCTGCGGCACGGTTTCGAGCGGCTGGCCATCAAGCACGGTGGTGTTGCCGATCGAAAAGCCGCCGGAATATTTGCCGGTCAAATTCGTATAAGCGAGCCGACCGAAGAAATATTCCGATTCATACGACCCTTCGACCTCGAAGCCGTAAATATCGACATTGTTCGCATTGATGTAGCTGCTCGGCAGCGGAATCCCGCCGCTTGCCGGATTGCTGCGGATGCCGTTCTTGATGTCGTTATAAAAACCGGTGACCTTGAAGCCGAGCGTGTTGCTCAGTCCGCCGACATCATAAAACTGAGTGCCGAAGCCGATTTCATAATTGTTCGATTCTTCCTTCTTCAACCCAATGCTCAACCCCTTGGTCGGGAACGGACCGAATCCGTAGCTCACGCTGTAAAGCTCATCCAGCGTCGGGAAACGCTCGGTATGGGCCACGGAGCCGAAGATGTTGAAATTCTCGTTGAACTTGTAAAGCGCCGCGATCTTGGGCGAAAAGGCGGTGCCGTCCTCATCCTGCGCATCGGCGTAAGTCGCAACCGAGGCGTCCGGCTTCATGTCGTAAAAATCGACGCGCGCACCTGGAATGATCGTGAGACGGTCGTTCCAGATAAATTCGTTTTGAACGAAAAGCCCGAGTTTGTTTTCCTTGCCTTGCGGATGCGACGGCAGAACGGCCGCACCGGTCGGACGCTCGGCCAGGCGCTCCTGATGGCTCGCCTGGAAGCCCACTGTCAGATAGTTCTCGAAGTTTTCGCCGATATAATCGAATGTGTTGTCAGCCTTCAGCTGCAGGGTGCGATAAGCGTAATCGGTCGGGAACAGGATGCTGAGAGATCCGGGTGACGTCGGATCGGTCGCGTAAGGACTGTCCGATTGACCCTGGCTGTTCGACGTATCCGAATAGGTCAGAGCGACGTTGAGATCGAGCCAAGGATTGTTGGCTGCGGGGTTCTCATAGGACAAGACGTAGGTTTGATCGACGACATGGCGGTTATCGAGCACACCAAAGCCGCCCATGGGATCTACGGTGCCGGTTTGCGCGTAAGGCTGATCATCAGCGTCGCTGTCCCAACGCTGATAGGATGCGCGCACGGTTTGTTCGCCATCGATATTCCAGGTACCCTTCAACAAGCCGGAATACGCACTGAACTCTGATCCCGCGAGCGTCAGACCATTGGCCTTTTCGAAGTTGTTCGACCGCCGCCAGTTACCCTGCGCCAGCACTTCAAATCGCTCGTTGAACCGATGCGCCCAGATTCCGGAAACGAGCGTGCCGTCCCCGTTGGTCTCGTAGGCGCTTTTCAGGCGAACGGCGCCTGTTTGACCATCGGCGATAAAATCCGACGCGTCCTTGGTCACGAAGTTGATGACGCCACCCAGTGCGCCGGAGCCATAAAGCGTGGATGAGGCCGGCCCTCGCAGAACTTCCACTCTCTTGTAGAGCTCAGGGTCAGCGAAAAACGAGCCCATGCGATATTGTTCATTGAACTTCGGCGCGCCATCGACTGTCACGACAATGCGCGCGGCATCTGCGGAATTCTCGGTCTGACCAATGCCGCGAATATTGAAAGCCTCACCAAAGACGCGATCGGAGCCGACGATTTCGACACCCGGCGTTTCACGGAAAATATCGCCGACCGTCGTGGCCTGCCGCTGGTCGATGTCTTCCTGATCGATGACGGTAACCGCCTGCGGTGTATCGATCGCCAGCTTGCTGACACCAGTGCCCACCACAACGCGCTGAAGCGTTGTAACACGCTCCTTCCTTTCGGTTTGCGCCTGCTCCTGATCGTCTTGTGTCGTTTGTGCCTGCTGCGCTTGAGCGCTAGCCGCGCTCGCAATCAATCCGATTGCCGCTCCGCAAAGGAGAATACGTGTCCGGCGGTCGAACAGCCCCATGATCCCACTCCAATGGAATTGCTGGCTGACCGTCCACGGTTGGCTTGCAAATTACGTTATGACCCGCACGTCGCCCACGCCGGGTCTTGCGGCGATTATATAACATGATAATCAGCGTCAAGATATATAGATCGCATGAATTGAGTCTGAGAGGGTGTGACGCAGATGACTTTGACAGCCCAGAGGCCTTCGCCTGCTGAAATTCGCGCCGCACGCGCCGAACAGCCCAAAATCATGGATGTAGAACTCGCTAAATCCATGAATATTTCCGAAGCCGAATATGTCTCTGCATTCTGCGGTGAAACGGTTATTCGCATCACGCCCGATCTGCCCGAGCTTCTTCCTGCGCTTGAAAGCCTCGGCGAAGTTCTGGCCTTGACGCGCAATGCGAGTGCGGTTCACGAAAAAGTCGGCGTCTACAAGAATATCACTGTCGGCAAGGCCAATGCGCTGGTTCTCGGCGGCGCAATCGATCTGCGCATCTTTCCAAAGCATTTCGTGCATGGATTTGCCGTGGAAAAGCGCGATGGCGATACGGTCAAGCGGAGCCTGCAGTTTTTCGATGCAGCCGGGGACGCTGTTCACAAGGTTCATTTGCGTCCTGCCTCCAACCAGAGCGCCTATGAGGCTCTGGTCGAGCGCTTCAAGGCCGAAGACCAGTCGCAAACCATCAGCGTGGAAGTTATCCCGGAGGTAGCTCCTCCCCGTGAAGCAGCTGACGCGATGGAACTGCGCGCGAAATGGGAAGGAATGACGGATACACATCAATTCTTCGGCATTCTCAAGGCTCTGAAGCTGACGCGCCGAGAAGCCATCCACCTGATCGGCGACGACTTCGCGTGGCAAATCGAGCCTTCCGCCGTCACAGCCATGATGGAGGGCGCCGCGCAAACGCAGCTTCCGATCATGTGCTTTATCGGGAGCCGGGGTTGCATCCAGATCCACTCAGGTCCGGTCGAAACGATCAAGGCGATGGGACCATGGATCAACATTCTCGATGATGGTTTCCACATGCATCTGCGTAGCGACCAGGTCGCGGAATTGTGGGCGGTCCGCAAACCGACATCCGATGGATTTGTAACCTCGCTGGAAGCCTATGATGCCGACGGCCGTCTCGTGATCCAGTATTTCGGAAAGCGTCATGAAGGCGAAGGCGAACTGACAGGCTGGCGGGACCTCGTGGAAGGCCTGCCGCGTTTGACCCAGTCCCGGGCGGCGTAAGGAGATAATCATGCGCAAACTTCTGTCCGCGACATTAATCGCCTGTACCACGGTACTCGCACCGTCTTTCAGTCAAGCAAATACAGTTGAAACCGTGCCGGATGCCAAGCGCATCGTCGCGGTTGGCGGGTCGATCACCGAGATCGTTTATGCGCTTGGCGAAGAACAACGCCTTGTTGCGCGAGACTCGACCAGCCTGTTCCCCCAGGCAGCTTTGGAACTTCCCGATATCGGCTATATGCGCGCGCTGCCGCCCGAAGGCGTGATGTCCGTCAATCCAGACGCGATCCTCATGCTTGAAGGCAGCGGACCGCCGGAAGCTCTTGAAGTTCTTCAAAAAGCGTCCGTACCGCTCGTCACCGTTCCGGAAGATTTCTCACGCGAAGGCATTCTCGAAAAAGTTCGCGTCGTCGGGCATGCCCTTGGCCTCGAAGACAAAGCCAAAACGCTTGTCGAGAAACTCGACACCGACATCTCGGCTGCGGAAGCGGACGCCTCGAAAGCCGCAAACCAGGCCCGCGTGCTGTTCATCATCTCCATGCAGGGTGGCCGCGTCATGGCTTCGGGCACCGGCACGGCAGCCGATGGCATCATCACGATGGCAGGCGGCGAGAATGTGATGGGAGATTACCAGGGCTACAAGCAAGTCACAGACGAGGCGATCATTTCAGCCGCGCCCGACGTGATCCTGATGATGGACCGCGAAGGCGATCATGCTGCTGCCAATGAAGAACTCTTCGCCCATCCAGCCTTGGCGCAAACTCCAGCCGCTCAGAACCAGAAGGTCGTTCGGATGGAGGGCACCTATCTGCTTGGCTTTGGCCCGCGCACGGCAGGCGCTGTCCGCGATCTGGCGGCTGCACTGGCGAAGCCATGAGCGTAATGACCGCGTCGTTCGGTTCCGCACGCACCAATGCCCGTGCCGGGGATCGCTCCGCCCTCGCGCGGCTGGTGATTGTCGCACTCGGCTTCATCCTTCTCGGCTCCTGTATCTTCAGCTTGGGCTGGGGAAGCTCGGATGCTTCTGCCTTTTCTGTCGTGCTTCATTGGCTCACCGGTGACGGCATCGTTTCGGCACGCGACCGCCTGATTATCGAAGACATCCGGCTTCCGCGCATGCTGCTCGGCGTGCTGATCGGCGCATCGCTTGCGGTTTCCGGTGCAGTGATGCAGGGACTTTTCCGCAATCCGCTCGCTGATCCTGGCCTGATCGGCGTATCCACCGGGGCCAGTCTTGGAGCCGTTACGGTCATCGTATTGGGTGGCGGGTTCGCCGCACCTCTGGTCGCCTTGCTGGGCATTTACGCCCTGCCCGCCGCTGCCTTTTTCGGCAGTCTCGTGACCACGATCATTCTTTACAAGGTCGCGACGCGCCGGGGCCAGACCTCGGTTGCAACCATGCTGCTCGCCGGTATTGCGCTCGGCGCGCTTGCGGGCGCGATCATGGGATTGATGGTGTTCTGGGCAGACGACAGACAGTTGCGCGACCTTACCTTCTGGGGGCTCGGATCGCTGGCAGGCGCGACATGGACGAAGATCAGCGCCGTGACGCCGATCATTCTCATGGCTTTGGCGACAATGCCGTTTCTGGCGCGCGGTCTGGATGCCATGGCATTGGGCGAAGCTGCTGCCCATCACCTGGGCCTGCCGGTTCAGCGGTTCAAGAACATCGCGATCGTCGCAGTCTCGGCCGCAGTTGGAGCTTCGGTCGCCGTTAGCGGCGGAATAGGTTTCGTGGGCATCGTCGTGCCGCATCTGTTGCGTTTGCTGATCGGACCATCGCACCGCTATCTGCTTCCGGCCTCGGCGCTTCTCGGCGCCTCGCTTTTGTTGCTCGCCGACGCGGTCAGCCGCACGATCGTCGCCCCCGCCGAATTGCCGATCGGGATCGTCACGGCAGCCTTTGGCGCGCCATTCTTCCTTTGGATCCTCCTGCGCAAGCGTGGAGTTCTCGACCTGTGACTGGCATGAACCTTTCTTCGATAACTGCGCATGACGTGAACGTGACGCTCGGTGGCCGAACGATCATCGAGGGTGCAAGTCTGACAGCGCCAGCTGGCGAGATCACAGCAATCGTCGGCCCGAACGGATCCGGCAAAACCACCTTTCTCAGGGCGATTTGCGGAGATGTCGATTATTCGGGCGAGGTTTGGCTCAACAACCAAAAGCTCTCGACCCTCAAAGCCTGGCAGACCGCTTCCATGCGAGCCGTGTTGCCGCAATCAACCTCGCTGTCCTTTCCTTACACTGTGAGAGAAATCGTCAAGCTCGGTCTTTTGAATGGCCGCTCGGGCGCGCGCGCATCCGACATCGAAAGATTGCCGGAACTGGCGTTGGAACGGGTGGATCTGGAGGGCTTCGCGGGCCGCTTCTATCAAGAGCTTTCCGGCGGCGAGCAACAACGCGTGCAACTCGCGCGCATCCTGTGCCAGGTTTGGGCGCCGGTGTTGGACGGTGCGCCTCGCTACCTTCTGCTCGATGAGCCGGTGTCCAGCCTCGACATTCGGCACCAATTGGTGATCATGAAGATTGCACAGGATTTTGCCGCTGCCGGCGGTGGTGTCATCGCCATTCTGCATGATCTCAATCTGACTGCCATGTTTGCCGATAGCATCGTCGTCATGCAAAACGGGCGCGTTGCCGCATCTGGCGCGCCTGGCGAAGTCTTGCAGGACGATCTGATTGCAGGCGTTTTCGGCTGTGCGCTGCGTGTCGGGATGGCGCCGCCGCGCGGAATGCCCTTCGTGTTGCCGCAGTCCGTCTTGTCAGCCTGACGACACGCGTCGCAGAATATAGGTATCCATGATCCAGCCATGCGCCGCGCGGGCGTACTCGCGGCGCGTGACAATCTCGTCGCAAACTTCGACAAGCGGACCTGAAATCAGCATCTCTTCAGCCGTGCCAAGATAGGCGCCCCAGAAGATCTCGAAACTGGCCGCATCCAGATGCCGAAACGAACATTCACCGTCGAGCATCACGACGGCGGTGTTGGCGCCGGCCGGAAAGCCATCCCGTAGACGGCGACCCGTGGTGATGACGACCGGATCGCCAATCTTGTTCAAAGGAATGCGGTGGCTGGCGCAGAGCTGCTGGATGCTGGTGATGCCGGGGATAACTTCGATTGCGAGCCCGAAGGATACAATCCGCTCAAGTCGCTCAGTGATGCGCAACGTGCTGTCGTAAAGCGAGGGATCGCCCCAAACGAGGAAGGCTGCGGCATCCGTGTCCGCTGTTTCCGATCCCAGCAGCTCGGCATAGGTTTCGGCGATCGCCTGATGCCAGTCATCTACCCCTTGACGATAATCGCCCGACTGATCGCGAACCGGCAGGTCGAACTCCACGATCCGCGTTCGAGCATTCGCGATGAACCGCGCACAAATCTGGCGGCGGACTTCCGCGAGATCATCCTTGGTATCGCCCTTACGGGGAATTAGGACGACTTCGGCGCGGTTCAACGCATTGATGGCCTGCACGGTCATGTGCTCAGGATTACCGGTACCGATGCCGATCACGAGCAGTTTGCGCATGGCTCAGCCGTCCGACACGCCTGCTTCGGCAAAGGTCGCCATGCCGTTATGGCAAGCGATCGCGCCGCGCAGAATGTTGACAGCAAGGCATGCGCCGGAGGCTTCGCCAAGCCGCATGCCGAGGTCGAGAAGCGGGTTGAGTTGCAACGCATCAAGCAGACGACGGTGCCCCGCTTCGGCTGACACATGCGCTGCCCATGTATGCGCAAGACCTTGCGGGTGAAGCCGGGCAAGCGGCAAGGCTGCAGCCGTGGTAACGAATCCATCCAGCAGCACGGGAACTTTGGCGTGTCGTGCGCCGAGAATTGCGCCGAACATGGCGGCCAGTTCGCGGCCACCGACGCAGCGCAGGGCCTCAATCGGGTCACTCAGTGCATTGCCGTGGCACTTTTTGGCGTCATCGACGGCGGATGCTTTGCGTTGGAGGCCTTCGTCATCGACCCCGGTGCCACGCCCGACCCAGTCCGCGCCTTCACCGCCAAGCAGCGCGCTGGCGATTGCGGCAGCAACAGTTGTGTTACCGATGCCCATTTCGCCAAGCACGACGAGATCCGGGCGATCCTTCACCGCGCTGTATCCGGCGTTGACCGCTTCGAGGAAGGCGTCTTCTTCCATGGCGGGTGCTATGGTGAAATCAACCGTCGGCTGGTCGATACGGAGCGGGATGACGGTGAGATTCGCATCGGTCTGGCGCGCCAGCTGGTTGATCGCCGCACCGCCATGCTCGAAATTTGCGACCATCTGGGCCGTAACTTCAGCCGGAAAGGCTGACACGCCGCGGTTCGTGACACCATGCGAGCCGGCAAACACGAAGACTTCGACGCGATCGAGTTTAGGCTTTTCCAAGTTCTGCCAGCCTGCCAGCCAGATCGCCAGCTGTTCCAGCATGCCAAGACTCCCGGGTGGCTTTGTAAGGATGCCTTGGCGAGTTCGCGCCTTTTCAGCCGACAAATCATCTTGTGCCGGCAGATCCCGGCAAGCGGTGCGCAGTTGGTCGATGGAAGAGAAGCTGGACATCAGGCACCTTTAGTTGAGCGCAGCGACGGCAACAATCAGCATTGCGACTTCGCCGGTTTGTTGGATCGCGCCCAGCACATCACCTGTTTGGCCACCGATCTGTTTGAGGGCGAGCCTGTGCAGCGCGATGGCGATAAGAGCTAGCAGGAGTGCTGCAAGGATGGCATGGCCAAGCCCGAGCGGCAAAAGCGCAATGAAACCAATCGCCAGCGCTAACATGGCGCTTTCTTTCGGCACACGGCCAACGCCCGCGGATACACCATGTTCGCGCGCATTCGGCAGCTTGCGCATCGTATAAGCAAGCGGGCTACGGGATGCGCATTGTGCGGCTGCAAGCGCGCCCAATATTGCCCACATGCCGTAGGGCACAAGCGCGGCCATCAGGCTGGCGCGCAGCAACAGCGACAAACCAAGAGCCGTCACGCCATAGGTTCCAATGCGGCTGTCCTTCATGATCTCAAGCTTACGCTCGCGTGTCGAGCCGCCGCCAAAACCATCCGCGACATCTGCCAAGCCATCTTCATGCAGCGCGCCGGTGATTAACAGCGTCGCAGCCAGTGCCAGCCCGGCGCAGGCGAGCGGTGGCAGATCCAAGGCGTGGGTAGACGTCAGCACAAAGGTTGCCGCGATGGCCGGAACAAGCCCGGCAAGCGGCGCGGCCCATAGCGCCTGCCCGAATCCGTCGGGAGCCAAGCGATAGGCAGGCATCGGCAGACGCGTGAAGAAGCCAAGACAAGCGAAGAGTTCGCCCAGCCAGTCACGATCCCTGTCCGAGTTCACGATCATGCGCGGGCTATCGCGTGAAAATAGGTGCCCGACACATGACCGCGCCGCGCTCCGGAAGGCCCGAGTGCGTTTCCGATACCGTCTGCAAGCTGCGCCAGTGGCGCATCGTTGCCGGGGTCGATCACACGGGAATAATGAAACTCGTGCCCACGCACAGCCTGCCCCACTCGGCCGATCGGACAATCAGCCTGCAGCACGGCCTGCCGATAACCGAGATTGATCTTGCGCTTGGCGTAGCTGGTCGCATGCCCGAGCAGACCGGCCATGCGATGCGTGACACCATCGGCATCTTCCAGCGCCTGCCCCAGCACCATGAAGCCACCGCATTCGCCATGCACCGGACGGGTTTCGGCAAAGCTGAGCAGGCCGGCCTTGAACTTTTCGGCTGCAGCAAGTCGACCGGCGTGGAGTTCGGGATAGCCGCCAGGCAGCCAACAAGTGTCGCAATCCTGTGCAGGAGTTTGATCCGCCAATGGCGAAAACGGCACGATCTCCGCACCCGCTTCGCGCCACAAGCGCGCGACATGGGGATAAACAAAGGTGAAGGCTGCATCCGAGGCGAGCGCGATCCGTTGACCGGGCGGCGGCAATGCGTGAGTGATGTTGCCCATGCCTGCTTCCACGGCTTGCGCCAACTGAATCACAGCATCGAGGTCGAGACTCTTTTCCATCGTATCGGCCAGACGTTCGATAAAGGCTTCAAGCGCGGCGTGTTCGCTGGCCTGAACGAGGCCGAGATGGCGTTCCGGCAAGGCCATGTCCGGGTTGCGATAAACCGCGCCGACCACAGGGATACCCCGCGCTTCGATGGCCGCCCGGGCTTGATCCTCATGGCGAGCACTGGCAACCTGATTGAGCACGACGCCGCCGATCCGCACTTGAGGATCAAACGTCGCGAAGCCATGCGCGACGGCAGCTGCCGTGACGGACTGGCCGGAAATATCGAGCACAAGCAAGGTCGGCAGGCCGTAGCGCCGCGCAAGTTCTGCCGCGGCGCCGGAGCGTCCAGGTTCCGAGCGGATGCCATCGAACAGCCCCATAGCGCTTTCAACAACAAGAAAATCAGATGCTTGTGCCTGTTCGCTGATCAGATGATCGAGCAAATCCGGCTTCATGGCCCAGCTGTCGAGGTTGACGCCGGGCTGACCAGTAGCGGCATGGTGAAAGCCGGGATCAATGTAATCGGGGCCCGACTTGCCACCGCGAACGGTGTAACCGCGACGTGCCAACGCGCGCATCAAGCCGATCGTGACGCTGGTCTTGCCCGAGCCGGAACGTGGCGCACCGATGATCAAACCCTGCGCGCTCATGGCTGAATTGCCTCGCGCATCAGCGACCCGAGCGAATGACGGTGGCGCACGATCTCGCCTACCACGATCAAGGCCGGTGGTTCGATGCCTGCAGCACGAACATCGGCATCGACCCGCCCGAGTTCAGAAACCAGCAGCCGCTCAGCCGCCGTAGTCGCACCCTGGATCACGGCAACCGGCGTGGCTTGCGAAAGCCCGCCTTCAAGCAGGCCGTCGATAATGATCGGAAGATTGCTCATTCCCATGTAAATCGCCAGCGGTTGGCCAGTCCGGGCGAGCGAGGCCCAATCGAGATGATCGGTGTCATCGATGCCGTGTCCGGTGGCAAGGATGATCGCCTTGTTCACGCCGCGTAGCGTAGCCGGCATGCCAGCGGCGGCAAGCGCCCCGAACGCCGACGTAACGCCCGGCAGAAAACGAAACGGAATACCGGCAGCAGTCAGCGCCGCTGCTTCTTCGCCGCCTCGTCCGAACACGTTGGGATCGCCGCCTTTCAAGCGCAGCACGCGCTTGCCTTCTCGCGCCAGTCGCAGGATCAATTCGTTAATGAAGGTTTGTGTGGCTGAAGGCTGACCCGCGCGCTTGCCGACATAATGCGTTTCGGCCTGCGGACCGGCCTTGAGGGCAGCAGCATCCACCAGCGCGTCATAGACGATCGCATCGGCCTGCCCCAGCGCGGCCACAACTTCCAATGTCAGCCCGGCAAGATGACCGGGGCCTGCTCCAGCAAGCCAGACATGGCCGGGCTCGAAGGATTGCAGGTCGACATCAAGCCGCCCGAGGGTTTCTGCGAGGCTCATAGGCTGTCTCGCCCCCGGAAGCGACGCTGATAAGCAGGATCATATAGCGAGCTTTCGCGGAAATCCTTGGCCCCAAGGCCGGGGCCGACAAAGATCAGCGCCGTGCGGTCGATTGGATCAGCAACAACCTGCGCTTCGATCGTGCCGAGTGTTCCGCGCAGGATGCGCTCTTCCGGCCAGGTCGCGCGAACGACGACGGCAACGGGGCACTCCGGCCCATAAAGCGGCGTCAGCTCTGCAACAACCCGGTCGAGCGCATGGATGGCAAGGTGGATCGCAAGCGTTGCGCCCGTTGCGCCAAATGCCGCGAGGTTCTCGCTTTCCGGCATGGCGGACGCACGACCGGACACGCGGGTAAGCACAAGGCTTTGCGCCACTTCCGGGATGGTCAGCTCGCGTTTGAGCGCGGCGGCAGCAGCGGCAAAGGAAGGAACGCCAGGGGTCAACGTATACTCGATGCCGCGTTTTTCGAGCCGGCGGATCTGCTCGGCGACAGCGCTCCAAACGGACAAGTCGCCGGAATGCAAGCGCGCGACATCATGGCCCGCGCTGTGGGCGCTGGCATATTCGGCTTCGATCTCATCAAGCGACATGGGCGCTGTGTCGATGATGCGCGCATCTTGCGGGCAATAATCAAGCAGCGCCTTCGGTACGATCGAACCCGCGTAGAGACAAACCGGACAACGGGCGATGAGATCTCGGCCGCGCACCGTGATGAGGTCAGGCGCGCCAGGCCCGGCGCCGATGAAATGCACAGTCATGTATTGTCCCCGCTGACGGCGATCGCGCAGGTCACGCCGTCTTGAACCACACGCGGACCCAGCAAACGCGCTTCAGGACCGCAGGCAGCCAGGGCAGCCGCTTCACTGGCCGAGCCCAGGCCGGTTGCCGCGAGCGAAGCTTCGCTGCGGGTCAGCCCCCGCAAATCAGCCGACTGCAACTGCTCCTGGTTCGGAACCGCCAAGGGAATGCCCAGTATTTCAGCCGCTTCGATGAGGCCGGGTTCACTTTGCTTACCCGGCACGGTGGCCAGAAAAGCGAGATCTTCACGCTGGAGGTCGTGCGCCTCAAGCACTGCATCCAGCGTGGCAAGAACAACCATCGCACGGGTACCGCTCATGCAGCCAAGGCCAGCCACCATCATTGCTTCACCCATGACCACTGGACCACAGGCATAGAAGGACGCCAGCCTTTCATATTGCCGATCGGCGACGCGCGCGAAACGGAAAGCTGGTTAAGTTCGCCGCCAAGCCTTGCATGCAGTGAAAGCAGAACCGCTTCCATTTCCAGCGTGACGCTGTTTGCCACCAGTCGACCGCCGGGCTTGAGCGCCGCCATCACGCCATCCATGGTGCCAGCATCCGATCCTCCACCGCCGACAAAGATCGCATCAGGTGGCGGGAGTTCTTCCAATACCGCTGGC
>JAFAGL010000009.1 GCA_023422735.1 Pseudomonadota bacterium | reverse complement strand
CGCACGGTGCGGTACTGCATTCGATCAATACGCGTTCGGATGCAGCCACCATCGCCTTCCAGCTCGATCACGCTGAATCGAAGCTTGTGATCGTCGATCGTGAATTTTCCGCGGTCATGAAAGAGGCGCTCGCAAAGGCCAGTGTCACACCATTGGTGATTGATTTCGACGATCTGCAATATCCGGAAAACGCACCTTTCCCGAAAGGACCGCGCATCGGTTCGCGCGATTACGCCGAGTTTGTTTCCTCAGGCGATGAGGATTTTGAGATCCGGATGCCGGATGATGAATGGGATGCCATCGCGCTGAATTATACATCCGGCACCACGGGTAATCCGAAGGGTGTTGTGGTCCATCACCGCGGCGCTGCCCTCATGGCGCTGAACAACATCATCCATTCCGGCATGACAAAACATCCGGTCTATCTGTGGACCTTGCCAATGTTCCATTGCAATGGCTGGTGCTTTCCATGGACACTCGCCGTGCAGGCAGGGACGCATGTGTGTCTTCGCTGGGTGAGGACGCCGGCCATGTATGATGCGCTGGCCGATCACGGTGTTACGCATCTTTGCGGCGCGCCAATCGTCATGTCGACTTTGATCAACGCGCCGGATGAGGAGAAGCGGTCTTTCGATCACACGATCGTTTTCAACACTGCCGCGGCCCCGCCGCCGGAATCGATATTGCAGGCAATGGCGGAAGCCGGTTTTGCCGTCACTCATCTATATGGGCTGACCGAAACCTATGGACCGGCAGTCGTCAATGAGTGGCATCACGAATGGAATGAACTGAGTGCGTCCGATCAAGCGGTGAAGAAGGCCAGGCAGGGGGTCAACTATCTATCGCTGTCGAACCTCTCGGTCCTCGATCCAAAGACGATGGAGCCTGTGCCTGCCGATGGCGACACCCTCGGAGAGGTGATGTTTCGCGGCAATATCGTCATGAAAGGATATCTCAAGAACGAGAAGGCGACTGACGACGCTTTTGCTGGCGGCTGGTTTCATTCCGGTGATCTAGGCGTGCTGCACCCGGACGGCTATATTCAGCTCAAGGATCGCTCAAAGGACATCATTATTTCCGGCGGCGAGAACATCTCCTCCATCGAAGTGGAAGAGGCGCTTTATCGTCATCCGCATGTCGCTTTTTGCGGCGTCGTTGCCATGGCGGATGAGAAGTGGGGCGAGCGCCCCGCAGCCTTTGTGGAGCTCAAGCCGGGCAGGACCGCCACCGAAGCTGAGTTGCTGGAATTTTGCCGCCAACATCTGGCGAGATACAAGTGTCCTGCGAGAATCCTGTTCACCGAGATTCCCAAGACCTCGACCGGCAAGATCCAGAAATTCAGCCTTCGTACGATGCTGGAGCAAAACAAGCCGAGCTAATCAATTTCGGACATAAGATGAGGCGGACAGGTATGGCTATTGGTTGTATCGCGTAATCAGCATTATGGAACAGTATTAACTGCCTAGCGATGCGGGCACGGCAGGTGCCACAGACCATCATCTTGCTTCTGCAGAATGGGCGTTTCGAAGCAGCCATGCACCTTGTCAGTCCAACCGGGATATGGCGAGAAAGCATTGTCGCGCCAGCGGCTGGATTGCAGCATGGCCGCACCGATGGCGACCGGAGTAATGTCGACGGAGCCGAGAAGAGCCAATGCAGCCATGATTGAGCGGCCGCTGGAAATGACGTCATCGATCAGTGCAACACGCCGGTTTTCGATGAGGCGCAGCATGCGCGGATCGATATAAAGACGTTTGATTTGGTCCGGCGTCGTGACGGAAGACAGCGGAACCGAAAGGGCCTCTTCGTACCAGAATTTGCGCGAGGTGCCGAAGGGAACGTAGCGGGTGTGGCCAAGCTTGCGTGCGACTTCGGAGGCGAGTGTCAAACCGAGCGTCGGCAAGCCGATGACGACGTCCGGCTCACAAGCGCGCAACCTCGATGTGAGATCGTCGCTCAAAGCATCGACGACCGTGAAGCTCGCCTGATTGACAATGAGTGAAGCAAGCGCGTGTTTGCCATCGTCGAGCGGGCGGATCGGCAGGCAGATCTGGCGGCCATCGGAAAGCGTTGCCGGGTAAAAATCACGATGCCCGATATTTGTTTCGAAGGTATGCGGCGGATATAGTTCCTGCCAGACTTCATGCGGGTGCATATGATCGCCTCAGGTCGCCAGTTCCGTCTCAACAAGGCTAACCCAAAAGCGAACCCCCGGCCCGATGGCTTTGTCGTTGAAATCATATGCGGTATTGTGATGCAATGCGCCGTCAACAGCTGGGCCGTTGCCAAGCCAGACATAGCAACCCGGAATATTCTCGCCGAAAAAGGAAAAATCATCCCCTGCTGTGGAAGGAGCGAATTGCGTCCGTGTCTTTTCGCCGAAGGTCTTTCGTGCGGCGCGAAGCGCGCGAGCTGTCGCATCCGGATGGTTGATGACGGGTGGAATGCGGCGGATATAGCGGTAATCCGCTCCGATCTCGTACATCGCTGCTGTTCCCTCGGCAAGCCGCCCGATCTCAGTCTCCAGTTGATCGCGGACAGAAGGGCTGTACGCGCGTGCAGTGCCGCCAATCTCAACCGTATCGGGAATGACATTGAGGGCTTTCGGATCTCCCGCCTGCAAGGAGCAGGCGCTGACCACGGCAGGCTGTAGAGGATCGATAACGCGGCCGACGACGGTCTGAAGCGCGGATAGAAATGTTCCTGATGCGGTAATCGGATCGCGCCCGAGATGGGGCTTTGCACCATGTGTTCCCGTGCCATGGAACGTGACCAGCCAACTGTCGGAAGAAGCGAGCTGGGGACCTTCGACGATGGCGATCTCATCGGGATCCAGG
>JAFAGL010000329.1 GCA_023422735.1 Pseudomonadota bacterium | reverse complement strand
CATCGGATACGATCTGCGTCGGCGCAAAGGGGATCTTCAACTGCCGAAACGGCGGCTGCTCGAAGCTTGAAGCAGAGCCAGTCCGCTTTCCTGCGCGTCCTCCGCGCCGGGCACGTTCGCCAGAGGGGGCGGGCATGGGCGGCAAGGAGAGTTCATCCATCGGGAACGCCTTCAACAAGTGTGGGATTCGGATGGTTCATTTTGCCGCTTCCGCGAGACTTCTTGTCTGAAGGCGGCGACCAAAATCGCAATCAATGCGACATGGCAGGAGTTGGGAAAGGCAAGGTCTCTGTTTTGGCGCAGAGAATGCCGTTACGGTTGATCTCCCGTCTGAACCGAACCAGAAAGAGATTAATGACAGACAAGCGGGTATGAAACCACATGAGCGAGCAGAAAGTCTTCTTCGATAACGCGCTGAACGATCCGCCGGAGATTCCGCCCGAACTTGATCGGTGGAACTGGGGAGCCTTTCTTCTCAACTGGATCTGGGGCATCGGCAACAGTGTGTGGATCGCGCTGCTGATGTTTGTTCCATTCGTCAACTTCGTGATGCTGATTGTTCTCGGCCTGCGCGGAAGCCGGTGGGCATGGAAGAACCGAGCCTGGCGTGATGTGGAGCATTTCCGAAAAGTTCAGCGCCGCTGGGCGACTGCGGGCATCCTTGTCTGGCTGGTGGCTATTGCCGGCACTGCCGCGCTCGTCTTCGGCGCGTTTGCAGCGCTGCGGCACAGCGAGCCCTATCAGATGACTATGGAAACTGCGCGCGGAGATCAACGAATCGTCCGGGCGATTGGAGAGGACTTTGTGGCCGGGACCTTCGTGACTGGCACCATTTCCAGTTATGGCGATGGAACGGGAGGTGCTGCCTTCGCGATCCCGGTCAGCGGAAGCGCGGGCGAGGGCACGATTTATTCGCGCTCGTCTCGCAGTAATGGCGCCTGGCAAATCAGAAGTTTGGCACTTGTTCGCGAAGGACAAGCACCGATCGTGATCATCGGCAGTGGTGAAGAAGATTCAGCAATATAGCCAGAACAAATCCTGCGAAATCTGGATCGCTTTAAAAGCAAAAACCGCGCTCGCATTCCTGCGATCGCGGTCTTGCCAGTGAAACGCTTGGCGCTTCGCGAACCAATACACTGCGAAGCTTACTGCTCCGGTACGCAATACCTGATCCGGAGCGGGTGGCAGTGGTTTCGACCGCCATGCACATCCTTTTAAACAGACATCGTTACCGGCAGGTTAGCGAGTTCTAAAGCAAAACTTAATTTAAGCGATTTTTGGCATGAAATGCGGACGAAATCGCGCTCAGGCTGCGTCGTTGTCGTTACCTTCGCGAAGGAAATTGATGATGCCGGAGAAATCCTCGCCGCCATGGCCAAGCGATTCAAATCTCGCATAGAGATCTGCTGCCTGTTGCCCCAGTGGGGTTTGCGCGCCCGCCGAATTGGCCGCTTCCTGGGAAAGCTTCAAATCCTTCAGCATCAATGCCGCAGCAAAGCCTGGCTTGTAATCCCGGTTGGCCGGGGAGGTTGGGACTGGTCCCGGAACGGGGCAGTTGGTCGTAATCGCCCAGCATTGACCTGACGAGGTGGATGCTACATCGAACAAGGCCTGATGCGACAGGCCAAGCTTTTCGCCGAGCACAAACGCCTCTGCGGCGGCGATCATCGAAATGCCGAGGATCATGTTGTTGCAGATCTTGGCAGCCTGGCCCGCTCCGGCATCGCCGCAATGCACGACGCGTTTGCCCATGCGTTCGAGGATCGGTTCGGCCTTGGCAAAAGCGTCCTTCGCGCCGCCTACCATGAAGGTCAGAGTTGCGTTCTGCGCGCCGACCGTGCCGCCGGAAACAGGCGCATCCACTGAAAGCATGCCGTTTTCGGCTGCTGTTGCATGCGCCTTGCGTGCTGAATCCACGTCGATCGTCGAGGAATCGATGAACAATGTGCCAGGCTTGGCCTTGGCGATGACATCGTCATACACCGAAGTCACATGTTTGCCGGCGGGAAGCATGGTCACCACAACATCGGCTGCTGCGACGGCCGAGCCTGCATCGCCTACGACCTTGATGCCGTTCTGGCCAGCGATCTTGAGATTGTCGTCGACCAGATCGAAGCCGAGCACAGAATAGCCGGCCTTGGCGAGATTCGCGGCCATGGGATTTCCCATATTGCCGAGCCCGATGAAAGCGATAGTGGTCATTTGGTTTCCTCCAGAATTAAGCGAACAGGGGTAGGCGCGACGCGCGGTTTCTCGCGGATCCTTATGCTTCTGCCTTTACCGCCCGATCAAATGGCGTGCGATGATGACCCGCATGATCTCGTTGGTTCCTTCGAGGATCTGGTGAACGCGCAGATCGCGGACCAGTTTCTCGATCCCGTAATCATGCAGATATCCATAACCGCCATGAACCTGAAGCGCATCATTCACGATGTCGAAGCCCGTATCGGTGACAAAGCGCTTGGCCATTGCTGACCATTTGGAGGCGTCATGCGCCTTGGCGTCGAGTTTCGCGGCGGCGGTATAAAGAAAGATGCGCGAGGCCTGAAGGGCCGTTTCCATATCGGCAAGCTTGAACTGCAAAGACTGGAAACGATCGATGGTCTGGCCGAATGCCTTTCGCTCCCCGGCATAGGTCACAGCCTTGTCGAGCGCCGACTGGGCTCCGCCAAGCGAGCAGGCGGCAATGTTCAAGCGCCCGCCATCCAGACCGGCCATCGCAATACGGAAGCCGGCACCTTCGCCCGTCAACATGTTTTCTGCCGGAACTTCGCAGTCGTTGAAAACGACCTGCCGGGTAGGCTGCATCTTCCAGCCCATTTTCTGTTCTTCGGCACCGAATGAAAGGCCGGGCGTATCTTTTTCAATCACAAAGGTCGAAACGCCCTTCGGACCGTCTTCTCCCGTACGGGCCATCACGACGTAGAGCTCATTTTCTCCAGCGCCTGAAATGAATTGCTTCGTGCCGTTCAGCACATAGCTATCGCCGTTACCGCCGGAACGCACAGCTTTGGTGCGCAGCGCGGCTGCGTCGGATCCGGCGCCAGGCTCGGTCAGCGCATAGCTCGCGAGCCATTCCATGGAAGTCAGCTTCGGCAAAAACCGTTTCCGCTGGTTTTCATCGCCGAAGCGGTCGATCATCCAGGCAGACATATTGTGAATGGAGATGAAGGAAGAGAAGGCAGGGCAGGCCGCAGCGAGCGCCTCGAAGATCAAGACCGCATCCAACCGCGTCAACGCGGAACCGCCAACATCCTCATTGACGTAAATACCGCCCAAGCCGAGGGCGGCCGTTTCGCGGATCACATCGCTCGGGAAATATCCCTTACGGTCCCATTCCAACGCATGGGGCGCAACTTTATCTGCCGCAAAAGCCTGCACCATTTCCCGAATGGCGATCTGATCCGCATTCAGGGAGAATTGGCCCGAATTTGTATCCACTGCCGCGTCCATGGTGCTTTCTCCCGTTTTCCGCGTTTGAATCTGTTTATCTTATTCGCATGCGGTCGCAGGTCCAGTCACACCGACATGCACATGCGCTGTGCGCGAGCTCGACAACAAACAAACGTTTGACCATACGCTATCGTTGCTGGATGCACCGTTTCGCGCGCGAACTCAAGTTGGCATCAACCAAACAAAAATGAGTGGAACGGATTTTTTTCGTCCAAAAGCAGTCGCAGGGCCAGCGCCACGCACGTGATGATCAACAGCGGACGTATAATCCGGGATCCGACTCGCATGGCAACGGTCGCGCCCAGTCTTGCCCCAAGGAACTGAGCCACGCCCATCACAAGCCCGGCCTTCCAGGCTATCACGCCGACCAGCGCGAAAGCGCCGAAGCTGCCGATATTGGATGCAAAGTTCAAAAGCTTGGTATGCGCCGTCGCCTTCAACATGCCGTATCCGGCAAGTGTCACGAAAGCGAGCATGAAGAACGAGCCCGTGCCGGGGCCGAAAAGGCCATCGTAAAAGGCAATGAGCGGAACGATCGTAAGACCGAACATGAATGGTGTCATGCGCTGCGCGCGATCGACATCACCCATTGAGGGCTTCAAGGCAAAATAAAGCGCAATGGCAATCAACAGAATCGGAAGGACGATCTGCAACCAGTCGCCCGGCAAGACTGCCGCCAGGAGCGCGCCGACCGCGCCGCCTATAAAGGATGAAAGTGCAGCGGGAAGCTGCTTTCGCAGATCGACCTGACCTTTTTGCGCATAGGCCAAGGTTGCCGAGCCAGAGCCGAACAAGCCCTGCAACTTGTTTGTGCCGAGCGCCATGACCGGTGAAAACCCCGTCAACAGCAAAACGGGAACCGTAATCATGCCACCCCCGCCAGCAATGGAATCGATGAAGCCGGCAACAAAGGCTGCCAGTGCAAGCACCAGCAGAAGTTGAAAAGTCAGTTCAGGCATGAGCATGCAACTCGCAGAAGATCAGCGCATTAAGCACGGCGAAGCTTCACGCGATAGAGGCAGGCAGCTAGGATGAGTGCGGCCAGGCGTGCTACCGGCATGGCGCGAAGACGATAATCGAGGATTGCAATGGCGCAGGGAATTTTAACCAAACTACTTTCGATCTTCGAAGGTGATCGCTCGGTCAGTCGCGTGGCGGAGGATCCGGTTCTGATGGCGGAATTGCTTTTGTTGTTTCGCATGATCCTGGCTGATGGCGAGGCGAGCGAGGAAGAACTCACAACCTTGCGCAGAATCTGCATCGAGTCCTTCGGCATCGCAGAAGACAGTCTGGACGAAGTTCTCGAATATCTGCGCGATTATGGCTATGAAACCAATGTCGCCCAATCTTTAGCGATATTCCGCAGCCTTGATCATGATCGCAAGCAGCAGCTTGCGCGCCATCTCGTGGAAATCGCCAAGGCTGATCATCAACTTGAGAAGCAGGAAATGCATTTGCTGGCGCGGGCGCTCAAGCTGCTCGAGATCGATCCGGCGGAAATCGTCAGCCGCCCGGCGTAAGCTGCGTTGCACGCGCAGCCAATGCGCGGTCAAGATCCGGTGCCGCCGCGACCAGCGCCTTGGCGGCATCGGATTGCGGATGGTCGAGGATAGCGTGCGTGGCCCCGCGTTCAACGATCTTTCCGTCATGCATCACCAGCACCTCATCGGTAATCGCGCGCGCCACGGTCAAGTCATGCGTGATGAACAGATATGCTAGCTCCAGCCGATCGTTGAGTTCGGCAAAAAGGTCCAGCACCTGCGCGCGGATGGAAACGTCGAGTGCTGATACGGGCTCATCCGCAACGATCAGTTTCGGGCGGGTTATGACGGCGCGAGCGATCGACAGGCGCTGTCTTTGACCGCCGGAAAATTCATGCGGATACTTGTCCATATCCGAGGAGGCAAGGCCAACATCGTTCAGGGCTGCCGCCACAAGCTCCCGCCGCTCAGTGCGAGACAGCCTGGTTTCCATCAAATGCAAAGGCTCGGCAACGAGGCGTTCAACACGATGGCGCGGGTTGAACGAGCCATAAGGATCCTGAAACACGACCTGCATATTTCGCCGGGCAGGTCGCAATTCAGCGTCGCTACCTTGTTCCAGCGCTTGTCCGTCAAATCGGATCGAACCCTTGGTTGGCTTGTCGAG
This sequence comes from Pseudomonadota bacterium, assembly GCA_023422735.1. Taxonomy (GTDB): domain Bacteria; phylum Pseudomonadota; class Alphaproteobacteria; order Rhizobiales; family Rhizobiaceae; genus Tianweitania. The sequence goes on along the minus strand of JAFAGL010000329.1, from coordinate 3,187 downwards.
GGCCAGGATCATGCGGGCCAGCGTGGATTTACCGCAGCCCGACCGGCCAACCAGTGCCACAGATTGCGCGGGCTTGATGTCGAAGGAAACGTCATCGACCGCTCTGAACGCGGTTTCGCGCGAGAAGATGCCGGTGCGGCGTCCCGGATAGTCACGGGTGACGGATTGCACCGAAAGCAGCGGTGCAGCCTCGGCCGCAATCGCGGTCGAATGCCCGCGACGGACATCCGGTACATGGGTGGAGGCTTCGGCGAGCCGCGCCGTGTATGGATGGGCTTTGCGCGTCAGGACACGCGCCGTTTCGCCTGTTTCAACAACTTCGCCGTGGCGCATGATGGTGATGCGGTCGGCCATCTCGGCGACAACCGCCAGATCATGGCTGATCAACAAAAGCCCCATACCTTGCTCGTCAACGAGGCCGCGAAGCAGATCGAGGATCTGCTTTTGTAAAACCACATCGAGAGCCGTGGTCGGTTCATCAGCAATCAAAAGCTTCGGCTTCAACGCACAGGCGATAGCGATCACCACTCGCTGACGCTGGCCGCCGGAAAGCTGGTGCGGGTAGCGCGACAGCGGGAATTTGGATTGCGGCAGACCGACGCGATCCAGCATGGCTGCGGCACGGGATTCGGCGTCGGCGCGGCTTGCCTTCGTGTGCCAGCGAATGCCTTCCGCAACCTGTTCGCCAATGGTCTTGACGGGGTTGAGCGCCGTCATCGGCTCCTGAAACACCATCCCGATATCATCGCCGCGCAAGTCGAGCATCTGAGCTTCGGTTGCGTGCAGAATATCTTTACCATTGAACGTGATGCGGCCACCGGTTTGAGCCCCGTTGGGCAGCAATTGCATCAGCGTCAGCGCCGTCATGGATTTGCCCGACCCGGACTCCCCCACAACGCCGAGGACCTCGCCTTTTTCGAGAGAAAGATCGATCCCCTTCAGAATAGGCACGCCGCCGATCGAGAGGGTGAGTTGTTCGATTTCGAGCAGGCTCACCGTACGCGCCTCAGCTTCGGATCCAGAAGATCGCGCACACCGTCGCCCAACAGGTTGAGACCGAGAACTGTAACCACGATGGCAAGACCGGGAAAGATCGCCAGATGCGGTGCGCTCATCATGCGCGTTTGCGCATCAAACAGCATCCGTCCCCAGGAAGGCATCGGTGGTTGCGTGCCGAGGCCGAGATAAGACAGCCCTGCTTCCGCAAGAATGCCGAGAGCAAACTGGATGGTGCCTTGCACGAGCAAAAGGCTGACAATGTTGGGCAGGATATGCTCGATCGTGATCAACACCTTGTTCTTGCCGGCAGCGCGTGCCGCTAAAATGAACTCTCGCGGCCAGATAGCCAGCGCGCCGGCTCTCGCGACGCGGGCGAAGACCGGAATGTTGAAAATGCCGATTGCAATAATCGCGTTAATCGCGCCCGGTCCGAAAATCGCGGTGATCATGATCGCCGAAAGCAGTGCCGGAAAGGCAAAAACGAGATCATTGACGCGCATCAGGATCTCGTCGATCCACCCCCTGGTCGCGGCGGCATAGCAACCCAACGGAACGCCAATCAGAATTCCGATCCCCACCGCCAGGATTGCCACGGCAATTGAAGACCGGGCGCCGACCATGATCATCGACAGAATATCGCGCCCGAAATGATCTGTGCCGAACAGATGCTCGGTCGAAAGACCCTTCATCTTGTTCAAAACAGAAAGTTCAGTGACGGAATAAGGCGTCCACACGAAAGACAGCATGGCCATACCGGCGATCAGCAGGGTGATAATTGCACCGACCACGAATGAGCGGTTGAGAAGCGCCTGCTTCCAGACGCTGACCCCTGCCTGGCCGCCGTCAACCGGCGTTTGTGTCGGCGCGCCGCTCATCGGCCTTCCCGCAAGCGCGGGTCGACCAGCGCATAAGCCAGATCGACCAGAATGTTGACGATGATGACGGTCGCAACCAGCAACATGACTACGCCCTCCACCACGATCAGATCGCGTTGCGTGATCGCCTGAAAGATCAGTCGCCCGAGACCAGGCAGATAAAACACGTTTTCGATGATGATGGTGCCGGCCAGCAAGAATGCGAATTGCAGGCCGAGTATGGTCAACACGGGGATCATCGCGTTGCGCAACGCGTGTCGGCGAAGAACGCGCCCACGCGGCAGGCCCTTGGCGCGGGCCGTGCGGATATAATCTTCGCCGAGGACATCGAGCAGGGCCGAGCGCGTGACGCGTGCGAGGATTGCGGCCTGCGGTAAAGCAAGTGCAATCGAAGGCAGGATAAGGGATTTGATGCCATTCCAGACACCACCGCTCCAGCCGGGGAAGCCGCCCGCCGGCAACCATCTCAACCAGACTGCGAAGGCGTAGATCAACAACAGGGCGAACCAGAAATTGGGTATCGCGACGCCAAGTTGCGCGGTCCCCATCGACAGCGTGTCGGGCAGGCGACCGCGTCGTGCAGCCGAGTAGATTCCCACCGGGATCGCGATCACCGTGGAAAGAACGAGGGAGATCAAAGCGAGCGGGAGCGAAACAACCAGCCTTTCGCGAATCAGGTCGGCAACCGGTGCGGAATATGTGTAGGAGCGGCCAAAATCGCCTGTGAGCAATCCGCCGATCCAGCTCAGATATCGCCACACCAATGGCTGATCCAGACCCATCTGGCTTCTCAGATTGGCTAGGGATTCCGGGCTTGAACTCATGCCGAGCATGATCTGCGCGGGGTCGCCCGGCAAAACTTCCATGACGGCGAATACGACGAGGGAAGCAAAAACAAGCGTCGCAAGGCCGATCAGAACCCGGTTGAGAATATACCCGCTCATCAGCTTCCGGGAGACCGCGCCGTTTCACCCGGCATGTGCGCCGGGCGAAATGCCTTTGATTGCGCGATCACTCTGTCCACTTGACCTTGGTCAGATCGTTCGCTGGGATCGGCGTGCTTTCCCAAAGCCCTTCGAGCTTGGCATCCCAAACGCCGATCTTTGGCAATTGGAACAGGAACCCGACAGGCGCGTCCTCTGCGAGCATCTTCTGCGCCTCACCGTAAAGCTCTTTGCGTTTGGCTTCATCCGTGGTGGCGTCAAGCTCCTTGATGACCTTGTCGAAGTCGGGATTCTGGTAGCCGATGTAATAATCTGGGCGAGAATAGATATCGATGTCGTTTGGCTCCACATGGCTGATGATGGTCAGAT
>JAFAGL010000325.1 GCA_023422735.1 Pseudomonadota bacterium | reverse complement strand
CAAATCCGGGCCACGGACCGGTCAAGCGCTGGTTTGGGACCCTTCTGCTCAGTCGTTGGGACCAATCCCGGATCAGCCCACCGGTTCGCGGTAAGCGCACCGACGGACGCGAAATTGCCGCGCCGTAAAATCTAACTCTCAGAAGGCGCGGCGTTTCGTGTCCGCTTCCCGAGCCATCAGGACCGGGAAGACGACAAGCCGTGCCTGAAACGCAACCCGCGCTTCACCCGCCCGTTCTTTGACAACAAAGGAAAATTAATCCGCTTGGATCGGCGTCAGGATCAGCTTCGTTTTGGACGCAGCCGGATCACCACGTCGACATTGGCGATCTCCATGCCTTCCGGCGGTTCCGGCAAGCGCATCAGGCGGACCGGCCCGTCAAGAATATCGACAACGCGGTTTTCGCCCTCGACATAAAAATGGTGGTGATCGGACGTGTTGGTGTCGAAATAGGTTTTTGCGCCTTCAACGGCCAAAATCCGCAACATTCCCGCGTCGGTAAACTGATGCAAGGCGTTGTAAACGGTCGCGAGCGAAACGGGCACGCCGGCGGAGCAAGCCTCTTCATGCAGTTCTTCCGCAGAAAGATGGCGATCGCCTTTCGCAAAAATGAGATTCGCCAACGCGACGCGCTGACGCGTCGGGCGCAGTCCGGCCTCGCGGACACGCTTTTCCACGTCTGACGTTTCCATCCCGGCGTCGGTGATCAAATCCACGAACACAGCCTTTTTTCGACGGTTCCTACATATTCTTCGCCAGCAGGCGCTAGAGTTCATATATTCTGCTCTAAGAACGCGATCAATAGCGGCACGTTGACCCAACCTCTCAGGCAAGCTAATCGCGAGCAATCATACCGCGCGTTGCGCGGAGCAACAGGATCGAGACCGGGCTCTTGGCACCGGAGGGAGAAACGGAAAGCATGGCTGATCGCAAGACGAGCTTCGACTACGAGGATCTGCTGGCTTGTTCCCGCGGTGAACTCTTCGGGCCCGGCAATGCGCAATTGCCCGCGCCGCCGATGCTGATGTTCGACCGCATAACCGAAGTCAGCGAAACGGGCGGCGAATTCGACAAGGGCTTCATCCGCGCCGAATTCGACATCAATCCCGACCTTTGGTTCTTCGAGTGTCACTTTCCGGGCAACCCGATCATGCCTGGCTGTCTTGGCCTCGACGCCATGTGGCAGCTGACCGGCTTCTTCCTTGGCTGGCTGGGCGAGCCCGGCAAGGGCATGGCCCTTTCGACCGGCGAAGTGAAGTTCAAGGGCATGGTCACGCCTTCGGTCAAGAAGGTGGAATATGGGGTCGACTTCAAGCGCGTGATGCGTGGTCGCCTCGTGCTCGGCATTGCCGATGGCTGGCTGAAAGCCGACGGTGAACAGATTTATAAGGCAACCGATCTCAAGGTCGGCTTGTCCAAGCAAGACGCAAACGGTACTGCTGCGTAGGCGGCGGGCGCAGCGTTTGGGTCAGAACGAATACGCCAGAAGCGGAGTGAAACCATGAGACGGGTCGTCGTAAGCGGTCTCGGCATCGTGTCGTCCATCGGAAACAATGCCGATGAGGTGAGCGCCTCATTGCGCGATGCCAAATCCGGCATCACCTTCTCGCAAAGCTTTGCAGATCACGGCTTCAAGTGCCAGGTCTGGGGTTCGCCCGAGATTGACGCGGCCGCACAGGTAGATCGCCGTGCGGCGCGCTTCCTGTCGCAGGGCGGCATGTGGAACCACATCGCCATGAAGCAGGCGATCGCGGATGCCGGACTTGCCGAGGGCGAGTTCACCAATGAACGTACTGGCATCATCATGGGCTCCGGCGGCCCCTCCACGCGCACCATCGTGGAAGCTGCCGAGATTACCGAGAAGAACAACAGCCCGAAGCGCATCGGGCCGTTTGCCGTGCCGAAGGCGATGTCGTCCACCGCGTCGGCCACGCTCGCGACCTGGTTCAAGATTCACGGCGTGAACTATTCGATCTCCTCGGCCTGCTCGACCTCGGCGCATTGCATCGGCAATGCTGCGGAGATGATCCAGTGGGGCAAGCAGGACATGATGTTTGCCGGCGGCCACGAGGATCTCGACTGGTCGATGTCGAACCTGTTCGATGCAATGGGCGCCATGTCGTCCAAATATAATGGCCGCGCTACGGTTGCTTCGCGCGCCTATGATGTCGACCGCGACGGTTTCGTCATTGCCGGTGGTGCAGGCGTTCTTGTTCTCGAAGAACTCGAACATGCAAAGGCCCGCGGCGCCAAGATCTACTGCGAGCTCGTGGGCTACGGCGCGACCTCGGACGGCTATGACATGGTCGCTCCCTCGGGCGAAGGCGCTGTGCGCTGCATGCGCCAGGCGCTTTCGACCGTGAAGGGCAAGGTCGACTATATCAACACACATGGCACATCGACGCCGGTGGGCGATTCCAAGGAAATGGGCGCGATCCGCGAAGTGTTCGGCTCCGACATGCCCAACATCACCTCGACCAAGTCGCTGACCGGCCATAGCCTCGGTGCGGCCGGCGTGCAAGAATCGATCTATTCGATCCTGATGATGCAGGGCGGCTTCATCGGCGAAAGCGCTCATATCGAAAATCTCGATCCGGAATTCGAAGGCATGCCGATCGTGCGCGAGCGCATCGACAATGCGAAGATAGACACAGTTCTGTCGAACTCCTTCGGCTTCGGCGGCACCAATGCAACGCTGGTTTTCCAGCGCTACGCAGACTGACGGACAAGGCGGGGACAGAGCATGGAAGGCCTGATGAAGGGCAAGCGCGGCCTCGTGATGGGCGTCGCGAACGATCACTCGATCGCTTGGGGCATTGCCCAGAAACTGCACCAGCACGGCGCCGAACTCGCTTTCACCTATCAGGGTGAGGCCTTCGGCCGCCGCGTGAAGCCGCTTGCAGAGAAGGTCGGTGCCGGCGACCTCACGCTGCCTTGCGATGTCGAGGACAGCGCTTCGATCGACGCGACGATCGCAGCGCTCGAAAAGGCGTGGGGCAAGATCGACTTCATCGTTCATGCCATCGGCTTTTCCGACAAGAACGAGCTGAAGGGGCTCTACGCCGACACCACGAAAGAGAACTTCATCCGCACGATGGTGATCTCCTGCTATTCCTTCACCGAGATCGCCCGCAAGGCCGCGACGATCATGAATGATGGCGGCTCGATGATCACGCTGACCTATGCGGGCTCCGTGCGTGTCATGCCCAACTACAATGTCATGGGCGTTGCAAAGGCCGGCCTGGAAGCTTCCGTGCGCTATCTCGCCAATGACTATGGCCCGCGCGGCATCCGCGTGAACGGCCTTTCGGCAGGCCCGGTGCGGACGCTGGCAGGTGCCGGCATTTCGGATGCTCGCCACATGTTCACCTTCCAGCAGCGCAATTCGCCGCTGCGCCGGCCGGTGACGCTCGATGAAATCGGTGGCTCGGCGCTTTATCTCCTGTCCGATCTTTCGGGCGGTGTGACCGGTGAAATCCATTATGTGGATTCGGGCTATCACATCGTTTCGATGCCCACGCTGGATGAACTCAAGCGAACCGATCAGGGTTGACCAAAAAGGCCAGTCAAGCGACTGGCCTTTTTCTTGTCCGGCCCTGCCCGGCGGATGCGCGGCAAGCCTGGCTCAGCGCGTGCGCGGGCCTGCCCCGCACAAGACCTTGAACTGCGCATTGCG
>JAFAGL010000324.1 GCA_023422735.1 Pseudomonadota bacterium | reverse complement strand
TGACGACTTGTCGGCATCAAGGTCCTATCCCATTTGCGTGACATCCAGCGCGATTGATCGGAGAATAAAACATGTCGGTTCGAATTTGGGCCCCGTTGGCCGTGATGATGGCGGCACTTTGCGCGCCGGTGAACGCTGCGGAAGTCGGCAAGGTCGGGGTGGATTGGCTGGGCAACGACATCATCGTCGAGGCCATTACTGATCCCGAAGTTTCGGGTGTCACCTGCCATGTTTCCTATTTTGAGCGGGGTTTGATTGACCGGCTGCAAAAGGGGAACTGGTTCGAAGACCCTTCCGATTCTGCGATCTCCTGCCAGCAGACGGGGCCGATCACGATTGGCGATATCAGCGTCTCGAAGAAGGGCGAAGAGGTGTTCGACCAGCGCATCTCGCTGATCTGGAAGCAGCGGATGGTGAAGCGCATCTATGACAAGACCAATGACACGCTGATCTATCTTTCGCATTCGCGACAGGTTCAGGACGGATCGGCGAAGATGGCTATTTCGACGGTGCCGCTTTATGGGCAGGACGTGACCTGGACCAAGGGCAAGCCCTGAGGATTGTCTGAATGCAGGTCGTCTTTGTAGAAGGCCTGCATGATCGATCCGCAAGAACTTCGTTTTATTCCCGATGAACCGCGCTTTCACCAGAGTGCGGAGCTGAAAGGCTGCAAGCTCGGTCGTCATGTGGTGATTGCGGAGAGGGTGATCCTGCGTGACGTAACGGTGGGCGACTACACCTATTTCGAGCGCCATGCAGAAGCTGCACATGCGCAGCTCGGCAAGTTCTGTTCGGTTGCCGCGAATACGCGCATCAATGCGCTGGCGCATCCGATGGAGCGGATCACCACGCACAAGATCAGCTATCGGCCGAACGAGTTCTTCCGCTTTCTGGGCCTTGACCAGGGCGTGCGGGAGGCGAGGGCGCAAGCGCGGGTCACGATCGGCCATGATGTCTGGATCGGCCATGGCGCGGTAATCACGCCCGGCGTGTCGATCGGCAACGGGGCGGTTATCGGCGCCAATGCGGTCGTCACGAAGGATGTCGCGCCCTTCACAGTGGTGGTGGGGGTCGCCGCAAAACCCATTCGCCGCCGTTTCCCCGCCGATATCGCGGCACGCATCGAGGCCATGGCCTGGTGGGACTGGCCCAGGCAAGTGCTGTTTGACGCCGTGCCCGATATGCAGTCGCTGCCGATCGAAGCCTTTCTCGACAAATGGGAAAAGCGTGAGCGGCTTTAGGTGCTCAGCTCCGGACTATCCGCAAACAGGTGAAAATGCGTTCGTTCCGGCAAGGGCAAACGAATTTCGGCCTTGAGGCCGGCCGGATGATAATTCAGATCGACATCTGCGGCCGTCTGCTGGTGTAGCACACGTTCTAGGAATTGCGTGCCGAAACCGCGGCGCTGCGGAACGGGCAGGGGCGGCCCGTTTTCTTCAAGCCATTCGATCCGCAAATGCGCTGACCCGCTTTCGGAGTTTTCCTTTCTCCACGTCACAATGACCTTCCCGCCGGTCACCGACAGCGCACCATATTTGACCGAATTGATGGTGAGCTCGTGAACCGCCAGACCGAGTGGAACGGCGATGTGAGACGGCACCTTGATGTCCCGCCCGTCAAGCAGCGCCTCGCCCTTGAAATCGGGCCCGTGTTCGGGATCGAGCTGGGAAGCAAACAAGGCGTAAAGCGGGGCCTCCTGCCATTTGTCTTCGGTCAGAACCTCGTGCACATGCGCTAGTGCCGAGATACGGCCAAGCAGCGCCTGGCGGAACTCTTCAACCGTTTGGGACGAGCGCGCCGTGGAACCCATCAGGGCCTGCACATTTGCGAGCGTGTTTTTCACTCGGTGGTGCAATTCACGCACCAGCAGGCGCTGCCGCTCCTGGCCAATCGTGAGTTCGCGGGCACGCTGGGCGAGATCGATCATCTGCGCTCGCGAGCGATACTGCCGCCGCCGCCCGGCAAGCATGGTTTTCACGTTACTGACAAAGGTCATCGCCCGGTATGGCGTTTCCACCAGCGTCACATTGTTCAATTCGTAGACATGGGCGATGGCCTGATCAGAGTTCTCATCGGTAATGCCGTCGACCAGCATCAAGAACGGAAAAGTCGACCATGGGGGCTGGCCTTCAAGCATCGCAAGAAGCGGACCGGTATCTGCTTCGATCAGACTTGCTTCGCTGATGACCGCACCGCCAGCGCGCGGCGCCAATCGGGCCAGATCCACGACACTCGAACATCGCACGAAGGTAATGCCTTCGCGGTCAAGAAGCGCTTCGGGGCGCAACATATCCTGGCCGGGAGGTGCGAGAACCAGGATCGCGTCTTCAGCAACCTTCACTGCCATGCTCTGTACTTCATGTTTGTCTGGACACGGAAAACTGAAACGACCTGATCGGGTTCCGGGCCGAGGCCGTAAAAACTGGGAAGGAGGGTGGGAATGCGTGAATAAGTTGAGCTTCGGGGTCTGCAAATAAGCGCACGGGCATTGAGAGAGTTATGCGAATATGCGAGCAGGCAAGGACGCGAATATGTGCGGCTGCGTGGCTGCGCGGTAAATTTTGCTGATCTGTCAAAGAACGGGCGGATGAAGCGCGGGGTTGCGTTTCAGGCACGGCTTGTCGTCTTCCCGGTCCTGATGGCTCGGGAAGCGGACACGAAACGCCGCGCCTTCTGAGAGTTAGATGTACGGCGCGGCAATTTCGCGTCCGTCGGTGCGCTTACCGCGAACCGGTGGGCTGATCCGGGATTGGTCCCAACGACTGAGCAGAAGGGTCCCAAACCAGCGCTTGACCGGTCCGTGGCCCGGATTTG
>JAFAGL010000313.1 GCA_023422735.1 Pseudomonadota bacterium | reverse complement strand
ACCTTGCCTCTCCCGCAAGGCCTCCTCCGAGGACACGCTAGCATCGCATTCGAACGCCTCGCCAGCGCAAATATCAGATCGCATCCATCTATCGATTAGATGGATGCGACCCGATATCAAATTCTCTATCAGATAATTTGCCCGCGCGTGATCGCGGCTAACTCACTTGCTTTGCTGCTCACTGTAGGAAGTAGTTCGGCAGCAGCAGCGACAAGGCTGGGACGTAGGTGACAACAAGAATCACGGCGATCTGTATCGCCAGAATCGGCCATAACTTGCTCACAACGCGTCCAAACGAAACCTGGCCGATGGCGACTGCGGTGAACAGGGTGTAACCAAACGGCGGTGTGACGAGGCCAACGCCCAGATTCACAATCAGGATCATTCCGAGATGCACCGGATCGATCCCAAGATGCATGCCCAACTGGATCAGAAAGCCGGCGAAGACGATCATGATTGCGATCGTGTCCATCAGCATTCCAACGATCAGCAGAAAGACGTTCAGCAGCAACAGGATGATGATTGGATTGTCGGTTATGCCGAGAATGAAGACGGATACTTTCGTCGCCAACTGCTCATAGGCTACGATCCAGCCAAACACGGCTGCAAGGGCGACCACAAACGCAATGTTCGCCGAGGTCATCATCGATCGCCCGAAGATCTTGTACAGATCGGCTAGGCTCAGTTCCCGATGCAGGAAAGCGCCGACGAGCACACCGTAGGCAATTCCGACGACGCCGGCTTCCGTCGGCGTGAAGATGCCGCCATATATGCCACCGAGAATGATAACTGGAGCCAACAGGGCCCATTTCGCGTCCCACGCAGCCGACTGAAGCCGCTTCAGACCGAATGCCTCCCTGACACTCTCGAGACCAACCCAGCGAGCGTGAAAACTGCAGAAGATCAAAAGGGCTCCCGTCATCACCAGCCCCGGCAATATTCCGGCAAAAAACATGCGGGGGATCGAGGTATTCGAGATCACCCCCCACACGACCATCGGGATGGATGGCGGTATCAATATGCCGATCGGGCCATAGGCAGCGGCCAGCGCTGCTGAAAAGCCACGGTCATACCCGCGCTTGACCATTTCCGGTATCATCTGTTGACCGATCGCCGCCGTCGTTGCCGGTGCAGATCCGGAAATTGCGCCAAACATGGTGGCAGACAGGACGGCCACCATTCCGACGCCGCCACGGAAGCGCCCAGCGACAACCATTGCCAGATTGACCAGCCGCCCCGACAATCCGCCGGTGTGCATGAGATCGCCCGCGATAATGAAGCACGGCAAGGCAAGGAGTGCGTAGACGTTCAGCCCCGCGATCATCTGCTGGGCCGTGATGATCGGATCGACGCCCATGACAATCAGCGCCAGCGTGCCGATGAGGCCAAGCGTGATTGCATAGGGCAGCCCCATCAGGAGCAGGCTGATCGACCCTAGGACAAGTATCCAGTCTGCAGGTGTCATGTCGATGCGTCCGGTTCTGAAACTTGACGAGCGATCAGACCGGCCAATGCGTGAATGATCAGGATCGCGCCGGTTACAGGGGCTGCCACATAAAGGACCCATGACGGATATCCGATTGCAGCAGAGCGATCTGACCAGACCAGATCGGCGAGCCGCCAGCCATGCCAGGCGAGAACCGCGCCAAACGTGATCGTGAGCAGATGGAGGACACGTCTCAGTAGGCCCGCCATCCGTGGCGTCAGCGCATCCTCGAGAAATGTCAGCCGTATCATGTCGTTCGATCTGACGGCCGATGCCGCGGCCAGCAACGTGGCCCATACGAACAACAGAGTTGCCAACTCTTCGGTCCAGGCAAGCGGTGCGTTGAATGCATACCTAAGCAGTACCTGAAGCAGAAGCGAAACGACAAACACTGCCGTCAAGCCAACGACGAGCGGCAGTGTTGCGCGGGCGAGCCAGAAGCTCACCCTTTCGATCAACAGTGCAACCAGGGTCATTTTTTTACAGCCGCGAGCCACGCATCGAGACGCTCGCTGCCGATCTGGTCGCGAAAGTTCTCGTAGACCGGGAGCATCGCATTCTGGAACGGGCCGGCATCATCGATTTCGTTGATCTGCATCCGCCCCTTGGTTGCAAGATCTTCAACGATCTTGGATTCCTGCAGAGCGCTCTGGACCCGTTCTGCCGCGCAAGCTGTCTTTGCGGCAGCTTTCAAGGCCTCTTGCTGCTCTGAAGAGAGACGATTGAACGACGTCTTGGACATCATCAGAGGTGCCGTCGAGTAGACGTGGCGTGTCAGAGACATAAATTTCGCCATCTGGTCCAGATTAGAACCGGAGACGACCCATGCGGGGACTTCCACTCCGTCGATCGCACCCTGCTGGAAGGCCGTGATCGCGTCTCCCCAAGCCATCGGAACTGGGCTGCCCTGAAGGTTCGTGAACATGCCTATGAAGATGGGGCTTTGCATGACACGAAATTTGCTCCCTATCACGTCGCTGGGGGTCTTAACCGGCCGCACATTATTGAGCATGTGACGATAGCCCGCTTCACAGAATGCGAGCCCAACGACGCCCTTTGCGTCGAGATCCGCCAGCAGCTGATCTCCAAGCGGACCGTCCAGGATCTCGATGGCCTTTGCCTGGTCCGGGAACAGAAACGGCAGGTCGGTAACGACAAATGCCGGAACGACGTTGGCGACGACTGAGTTGGTGATGGCCGCCAGATCAAGGGTGCCAAGCTGGAGCCCTTGGACCATTTCCTTCTCGTCGCCGAGCTGCCGATTGGGAAAGAATGACAACTCGAACTGGCCCGGCGCGACCTCATTGAGCGCTTTGTTCAGCTCGTCGAATGTGATCCTGTAAACATCTGTAGGTGCGTCCGCAGTCGCGGAGCCCATACGAAGTTTAACCGGCTCCGCCTGCGCCGAGGCAAGCATCAAAAACCCGGCGGCGACGCTTGATGCGACGCGCGCAGTCCATCTGCACAACATGACTACTCCTCCCAGCCATGCTCGCAAGCTCTTCGAATGGAAACTTGCTGAGCGATCAGCAACAATAGACCACTAATTCAACTGGTATTTCAATAGTATCCTAGATCTTTTTTTGCTCTTTCGGCGTATGTGACCCTCACCTCGATACCTGACCGGTGGTCGTTTCCTTCGCCGTGTCTGGTCAGTTGCATTTCCGACCACGCCTCGAATTGCTGCCGAAGCTGTTGCAGCAGCCACAGGGTCGCCGGCCCGGGCGGGGTGTCGGTCCGATAGGCCGAATAAAGCGGGAACAGCAGGCGCCGGCCATTGTAGATTTCCAGTTGCAGCTCGACCAGCGCCCCACTGTCCAGATGCGCTCGCGCCAAGTGCTGCGGCATGAGGCTCCAGCCGAACCCGTTCAAGATGAAGTCGAGACGACTGTTTTGATCCACGAAGCTCCAGGTCCGGGCACCCATGACAATCCCGCGTGTGCGACGTGCGCGATCGGCGAGGATAAGCTGGACATGCTCGTCCAGTCGGCCGTTGGTAATCAGCCCTTCAATCTGCGCGAGGGGATGTGCCACTGCGGCGACAACGGTGATTGGAACATGGCCGAAAAAGCTCAGCGAGATGCCTGGCACCGTCTGGGTTACAGGTGAATAGATCGCGACCGCAGAGCTGTGATCTTCAAGGGATTGTTGCGGAGCGCCCAAACCGTCGCCGTAGAGAGTGACGGATGTCGAAGGAAAGCGGTCATGAAACTGCTTCAGGCAGTGTATGAGCAACTCGTTCGGAAACACCTGCTCGATGGCGAGCCGCACGTCGGGCTCGACCAGTCCATTGATTTCCTTTGCGCGCCCGGACAGGCCCTCCACATTGGCTAGCACGCGCTGCGCATCCGCTAGCAATGCAGCACCGGCATCGGTCAGCCGCGGCAGCTTTTGGGTCCGGTCGAAAAGTTGCAGGTTAAGCGCCTGCTCGAGCGATTGAATTGCATGGCTTACCGCAGACTGAACACGGTTGAGCTTTCGTGATGCTGCCGTGAAGCTCCCGCATTCCGCCACCGCGACAAACGTCTGCAACTGATCAAGCGTAAAACGTGCGAGCATGATTATCCACCATCTCCAACCATAGAGGGGTTGCTTCCAATCCACGCGGAGCGGATCAGCCTACTTGGACCAATCGCAGCACAATGGTATCCAAGCAGTATTTCAACCCCCGGGAGCAGAATTAATTGGCACATCAGGCAAAGGGCGATCAGGGTCCGGACGGAGATTTGGACCCATTTGCGACGACAGCCTATGTGTCGATCCGTGATCGTATCATCCGTCTGGATCTGCCGCCGGGATGCCTTCTCTCTGAAAACTTGCTGGGCGCGCAATTGGGCCTGAGCCGTACGCCGGTCCGCGAGGCGCTCAAGCGTCTGGAGCGGGAGTATCTTGTGACGATCATGCCGCGGCGGGGCATCCTCGTGACCGAGGTCGATCTGCACCAGCAACTTCAACTTCTGGAAATGCGGCGTGGGATCGAAATGCGGTTGATCGGGCGTGGAATTGAGCGCTCGTCAGAAGCGCAGAGAGCCACCTTTGGTACATTGGCGAGCCAGATGCAGGCCAGCGCAGACGACAATGATCTGGATCAATACGTCAAGCTGGACGCTCATTTCGACGCCATCATCGATGACGCCTGCGCCAATCGGTTTCTCAGCGACGCCATGCGACCGGTTCATGGGCTGATCCGCCGATATTGGCACACCGAAATCAAGACGGCCGCATTGCGCGAGGCACTCCAGAGACATGTTGGAATTGTTCACGCCGCCGCCGCCGGTCGGGCCGATCAGGCTCGGAAGGTTCTGCTCGATCTCTGTGACCATACGGAGCATTACCTCTTGAATCGCATGCGCTGAGCACCTTGAGGTTGACCGCGGCCGTCAGGCTTGTATCCTTCTGAAATACCAGATTGCTTCAGGGAGGATTCCGATCATGACGCCAGTTGCCTATACGAGCATCCCTCGTATCGATCCGGATCTGCTGAAGCGTGTCTCGAAGATCGGTCTTGCCGATCTTCATGAAGGCCTCGGCGCGGTTGCGGGACGGCAATGCCTGATGCAGCCCCATATGCGCCCCATGCATCGGGGCAGGCCGATATGTGGCCAGGCAATCACGTGCTTGAGCTATCCAGGTGACAACCTGATGCTGCATGTCGCCGCCAAACTGGCGCAGCCGGGCGATGTTCTGGTGCTCACCAACGGAGGAACTTCGCATGGCGCGATGTGGGGTGATGTCATGTCACACTTCTGCCAGCAGCGCGGCATCGTGGGCGCGGTAATCGACGGTCCGGCGCGCGACACGGACCGAATAGGAGAGATGGGTTTTGCAGTCTATTCGACGTCGATCTCTGTCTCGCATCCCGAGAAGCGAGGCCCCGGCTGCGTAAATGTTCCGATCGTCGTGGCCGGCGTGAACGTAAACCCCGGCGATGTCATCGTCGCAGACTCAGACGGGGTGATGTCGATCCCGCCCGACCTTCTGGCGCCTGCGGTGAAGAACGCCGAAGCTCGTATTGCCAAGGAGCAGTCCATCCGGGAGCGCATTGCTGCGGGAGAGATGCTGTTTGACATAATGGGTCTCGCCAGTGACGTCAAAGCAGCCGGCGTGACCCAGATAGAAGGAACTTGGCGCGAACATCAGCGCTGAGCTTTGCAGTTGCGACCGATCCTGAAGCCTTTTCTCGTCATCACAGGAGACGATCGCCTCCCGGTTGGTCTTACTCGGTGCGCCGCAGCGGCCGCGGGCTGACATCACCCAGATGGAACAGGCAGCGCTCCGGATCATGAAGGCCATCGGCGTCCAGGTACTTGTCATCGACGAGGTGCGCAACATTTTCGCTGGTTCCTAAGTGCAAAGCGACACCCGAGGTGACACTCAGATTGCCTTGCATTGCGCCTCCGTCGATCGTCCGTCCGGATGTGCAACTTGCGATAGCGATGCCAAATCCCGGAGGAAAAGCGCTCCACAATTGGAGCCGACTTCATGGCAACCGACGATTACCGTACAGTGTTATGACCGCCCTCAAAACATTGCGGCCAGCTCGCCGAAGTCCCGTGTTCTCGTCAGGCCGAAGGACAGAAACACGCGTGCCTTATGCGGCGAGAGATCCCTGGCCGAAATCAGGCCCCTTCGCAAATTGCTGGCTGAAAGATGGACATCACCCGATCCTGCCCGCGACGACATCACCACAGGAAAGCCTTGCCCTGTGATGGTCTCCAGTGTCGCGATCATTGAAGCCGGCGCCACCCCGGGGGCCATGCCGGCGACGACAAGGCCCTGAGCGCCGGCTTTCATAAAGGCCTCCGCCGCCACGCCATCGGCGTCGCAATGCACACTAATGATATCGACGCGCGGCAAACGTTCGATCGAGGCTATGTCGAAAACCTGTTGTACCCGGTCTTCAATCATACGCCTGCGGATCCGGACGTGCTGCCCGTCGACATGGCCGAGCGGGCCATAGTCCGGTGAAATGAAAGCGTGGAGCCGGAAGTTCGAGCTCTTCGTGACGTCGCGCGCGCCGTGAATTTCATCGTTCATGACCACAAGCACACCAAGCCTCCGGGCCTCGGCGCTCGCCGCAACGCGTACGGCATTGACGAGGTTCATCGGCCCGTCCCCGGAAACGGACTTGGCCGGCCGCTGCGATCCCGTCAGGACAACAGGAATGTCGATGTCGAGACACAGCGACAGTGCGAACGCGGTCTCCTCCATCGAGGAGGTCCCATGGAGAATCACGATGCCGCTCACCATATCCTTGGAGGTGATGTCGTTGCACAGAGCGGCAAGGGCTTTCCAATTGGCAAAGCCGATCTGGCTGGATACGACCTGCGAAAACGGGATCGGGCAGACGTCCGCAATGCGCTCCAGTTCGGGGGTCAGCGCCAGAAGATTCTTGACATCGAGGATGCGCTCGTTCGAGGCATAGTCGATCGTATCGAGGCTGTCCTTGCCGACGCTGGCGATCGTGCCGCCGGTTCCGATTACGGCAACCCGCGGCCGCGCTGATACAATGTGATTCATCAGACTCTTATTCTTCTTTGAAGATTTTTTCGCGGCTGCTCATGAATTTCGGAACGAACATGAGCGCCAGCACCCCAACGCACAGGAGCAGTATCGCAAGGCTTATCGGTCGCTCGACGAAGACGAGCACATTCCCCTTCGACGTGACCATTGCGCGGCGAAGATGTTCCTCGAACAGAGGCCCAAGAATGAAGCCGAGGAGAAACGGAGTAATCTCGCAGCCTACCTTGATCAGGAAGTAGCCGGTGATGCCGGCAAGGGCGAGCGTGTAGGAATCGAAAACATTTCCCGAAACCGCAAACACACCGATCGACGAGAATGCCAGGATGGCCGGGAACAACAGATAATACGGTATGGACAGGAGGCGAACCCATAGTCCGATAAGCGGCAGATTGAGCAGCAGCAGCATCAGGTTGCCGATCCACATCGATGCGATGAAGCCCCAGAAGAGGTCCGGATTCTTGGTGATGACATTGGGACCGGGGACGATGCCCTGAATCACCATGGCGCCGATCATCAGGGCCATGACGGCATTGGAAGGAATGCCGAGGGTCAGCATGGGTATGAAAGACGTCTGCGCTCCGGCGTTGTTCGCAGCCTCTGGCCCCGCAACGCCTTCGATGGCGCCCTTGCCGAATTGCGAGGGGTCCTTGTGAACCTTCTTCTCCACTACATAGGAAGCGAATGAGGACAGGATCGCACCACCGCCGGGAAGCACACCCAGGATTGAGCCGATTGCCGTTCCTCGCATGATCGGTGGCAGGCACTGGAAAAGCTCTGTCCTCGTCGGCAGAAGCCGCCCGATTTTCGATTTCAGGACGGATCGTACAGATTCATTCTCGAGGTTGCGGATCAGTTCGGAAATACCGAAGAAGCCGACCGCGATAGCGACGAAATCCAGACCGTCGGAAAGCTCCAGATAGCCGAGCGTAAACCGCGACACTCCACTTTGCGGGTCGGTTCCGATGGTGCCGAGCAAAAGGCCGAAGGAGGTCATTGCCAGCGCCTTGAGCACGTCGCCATTGGCTAGAACCACGGCCGACAGCAGCCCGAGAAGGATGAGTGAAAAATACTCGACCGAGGTGAAACGCAACGCCACTTCCGTCAGGGGGGACGCGAACAGTGCGATCAGAAAGGTCGCGATCGTCCCTGCGATAAAGGATCCGATCGCCGAGATAGCCAGCGCGGGCCCTGCCCTGCCCTGCCGGGCCATCTGGTACCCTTCGATAGCGGTGACTGCGGAGGAGGCCTCACCCGGAAGGTTGATCAGAATCGCGGTCGTGGATCCGCCATACTGGGCTCCGTAGTAAATGCCTGCGAGCATGATCAGGGAGGATGCCGGCTCCAGCGTGAATGTAATCGGGAGCAGCATGGCGATCGTCGCTGTCGGCGCGATCCCCGGCAGTACGCCGATAACCGTTCCCAATACCGCTCCGATAAAGCAGAAAAGCAGGTTTTCCATCGTAGAGGCCGTAGAAATTCCGACCAGGAGGTTCTGCAACAGATCCATGGCGTTTTCCTAGAAAGTTAGAAAGTCGGCGAACAGGCGCACGGGCAGTCCAAGCATCATCTTGAAAACGACGACGCAGAAGATCACGACGAAAAGCGTCGTCTTCGCTGCAGACGGAAGCGTCATTCGCCGGCTTGCGAACGAGGCGAGGAAAACGCTTGCCGCGAGTGCAGGAACCATGCCCGTGCTGCGTATGGTTGCGCCGAAAAGCACCAGCGAGGCGGTGACCATAACCAGTCCCCTGCCGCCGTCGAACTGAAACCGGTCGCCGGCTCCCCCGAGTGACCGCAGCAACACCGCGAGGCCAAGCGCCGCCGTAATCCCGGCGAGGATGAGCGGAACGAACCCCGGCCCCATCCGACCGGCATGGCCGATCGCAAGTCCATTGAATGCCGACAGGCCGAATGAGGCGCCGACGATTATGAAGAACAGACCGGCGAGCGTGTCGGAATTGCGAAGGCTCATGAACCCGTCGTCCTGATGTAAGTGTCCAGAAAGCCATCCACGGTCTTGATGCCGTCGACCAGCTCAGAGATGATCGGATTGCGCCGCATTTCCTTGCCAGTGGCTGCACTCAACACCGTAATGCATGCCGATGTGACTGGCGTAGCAACGCGGGCAAGCTGCCCAAGTCGCTCGTACACCGCCAGCCCGAACTGCACGTCCTCATCGAGATATCGATGAGCGGTTGTCGCGGGCCCTGCCGGGCTCATGCCGTTCTGCACGATGTGTCTGGCCTGGGATGCTATGTCTTCTTCCGGCACGTGATAAGACAGATGATAGTGCCGTCGCAGGGTGCGCACCTCACAGCCGAATGCCTTTGCGACGCTCACCCGTTCCGCATCGACCTGCTCTGCGATACCTGCGCCGACTTCGCGGAAGTTATCGAACAGATTCCACAATTCGCCGCGTTCCATGCGGGAGAGGTTTGGCAGAGCCTGCCCCGCATGCGCGACCGGGTTGATATTGGACAACTGCGGCACGAGGACATTATCGACCAGCCTGAACTTATCGCCGAAAAGATCGACGAGATGGTCGCGTGTTTCCTGCGTCCCGGTCTGCCCTGGCAGGATCGACAGCTCGAACTGCTTCCTGATCGTGTTGGCCCGCAGTGACCTGTCGGCGTTGATGCGTGCCGTGCCGATCGTCGTTCCCCAAATGGCGATGGTAGGGGACTTGCCCATTTCCTGAAGGCGGGATCGCATCCAGAGCGGCACGAGCGACAAGGCGCCGCTGACAATGAAGATCTGGCGGCTGTTCATTTCCGCGAGCACGGACGGCAAGACATCCAGATATGCGCTGCCGGGGATGGCCAGCAATATCGCATCCCAGTCCGACAGCTCATGCAATGACGCGATCCGGGCCGCAACGAAATTCCGCTCGATGGTTCCCGTGGTCTTTATACGCAGCTGATCCCCATCAACGTCCCCGAGCGGGAAGGTTCCCCGTGGCGAGAGGATGCCAACATCATGGCCATTTGCTTCAGCAATGGCGGCGCTGAGAACACCGATCGCTCCTGCGCCTACAATCGCCAGTTTCATGATTTTGCTTTCTTCCATAAACGCAGGAGCATGCCCGTCGGCCCGAGATGGATCGCGGGCCACGATGCGGTACTCTTTTGAAGGATGCACAGGGAGGCAAGGAACGGCTGGAGCGTACTTGCCCGGTGCCGATTATTCTACGGTGATATTCCGTTCCGTGATGACGCGCGCCCACTTGGCGCTCTCGCTGCGCACATGTTCGGCAAGCTCCTCAGCAGTGCTTCCGATGGCCTCGATGCCACGATCACGTAGAGCTTTGCCGAAGTCAGCATCGTTCACGGCAGTGCGCGCAGCCTGCTCCAGACCGGAAATGATCTCGGGAGAGGTGGACGCCGGTACAAACAGCGCGTAGGCGGTTGTCGATTCGAACGCGGCAAAGCCGGCTTCGGCGATAGTCGGCAACTCTGGCATGACCGAGAACCGCTCGGGGCTGCTGATGCCGATGATCTTGATGCGCTCGTTGTCCTGGTTGTCCATCGCAACAGAAATATCCAGGAACGCAACCTGGATCTCGTCGGACAGCAGCCCTTGAAGGGTCTGGCCGCCGCCGCGATAGATGACGTGATCCATGCTGGTGCCGGTGATGTCCATGAAGAACTCGGTGGCCAGATGGCCCGTCGAGCCGACGCCGCCGGACCCGTAGTTCAACTCGTCCGGGCTGGCTTTGGCCCGGTCGACCAGTTCGGACACGCTCGATATTCCAGATGTCGCTGACACGCACAGTGTCAGCGGGCTCTGCGCGAGCAGGCTTACAGGAGCCAGATCGCGCTCATGGACGTAAGGTAGGTTCCTGTACAGTGACGGAGCGATGGCATATGTGCTGTTGGTGCCAACCAGAACCCTGTTGCCATTACCTTCGGCCTTCGCCATGGCGGCGTGCCCAAGCGTTCCCGCGGCACCGCTCTGGTTGTCGACGATCACGGACCGGCCAAGCGCTGCACCAAACGGCACCGAGAAAAGCCGCGCGATGATGTCCGTCGAGCCGCCGGGGGCCCATGGAACGAGCATCTCAAGCGGCTGTTTGGACTGTGCAAACACCTTGCCCGAAATTGTGGCTGCTGCGGCGCCGACGATTAGGCCGCGTCTGTTGATAAGCATGCGAGATCTCCCCAATCTTTTCGTATGCAACCACTTTAGCCATAACATTTTGCGCAATCACCACCACCGATGGTAGTAGGCATATAACAAATTCTCATGGGAGAGGCGACTGGTGAAGGACCACGAGATCAATCCGCGGCAGATCGAAACGTTCCACGCGGTCATGACCACGGGCAGCATGACACTGGCTGCCGACCTGCTCGGCGTCACCCAGCCGGCCGTCAGCAAGCTGATCCGCGAGATTGAGCAAAAACTTCAGGTGCGGCTGTTTCGCCGATCCAACAACCGTATCACCCCATCTCCAGAAGCCGGTATCCTTTTTGACGAGATCGAGCGGTTTTACGTCGGGATGTCACATGTGTCGGAGGTGGCGGGAAGTCTCCGGCAGGCCAATTCGGGTTCTTTGCGGATTGCGTCGACGGTCTCGCTGTCCATCTCGCTTCTCCCGGAAGTGACAGCGCATTATCTCGCGACACATCCAAACGTGCGCATGCACATCAACAGCATGGATTCGGTTGCCGTCATCAATGCGGTCTCACGAAACCAGTGCGACATAGGCTTCTGTCAGATTTCATATGACGGTCCAGGCGTGAAGGCGCGTCGAGTTGCCGGACTGAATGCCGTCTGCATCCTGCCGGTATCATCGCCGCTTGCTGGCAAGGACTTGATCGTCCCGGAGGACATAAGCGAACAGAACCTCATCGTTCTGGGGCAGATGGGGTCCCTGCGGCAGCGCATCGACAACGTCCTGTTCAGCCACGGCATTCGCTATTCCCGCAATATCGAGACGACGCTGACACACAGCGCCATTTCAATGGTGGTGCAGGGGCTCGGAGTAGCGCTGATCGATCCATTCGCTGCACTGGAGTTCAGCGACCGCAACGTGGTGGTACGTCCCTTTGCCCCCGATATTCCCTGCGATCTTGCAATCGTTCTGCCAGAACACACGCAGACCTCGCGCATCGCTCAGGCATTTGCAGAGAATTTCGAGCGGCATGTCAGGAAGAGGATTATGAGCCTCATCGGAAGCGGACCCGGCAGCTTTAAGGTCGAGACTCAATCATGACCACCATATGCAGATTGCGGCTATGTAGCATGTTGCTGCGAAGTTGGTTGCGAGCTTGTCATATCGGTTTGCGACACGCCGCCAGTCTTTGAGACGGCAGAATGTGCGTTCGATGATGTTTCTGCGCTTGTAGGCGTTAGCATCGAATGGTTGGGAGCTTTCGCGTTGGATTGTTAGGGATTACCGGCCCAGTGTGGTCTGCGGTCGACGACCCAAACCTTGGCGGGTGTCCGACTTCGCCTTTCTCTCACCGGACCCGATGAATGACTACGGAGACGGCACAGTCGATCTGAGACTTACACGCAACGACATCGATTTGGCCGCGGATGTCGTCCGGAAGATCGCTGATTTCAGGCACCGGAAATCGGCTGATTGCGGGCTTTGACATTGAATATTCCTCCGAAGGCATCGTATCACTCGCAGCTAGATTCAAAGCTTGCCACAATAAACATTAAGGGCGCAGTCACTTCGCTTAAACAAGCGCACTTTGCATCGAAAGCATGATCTTTGCGCAATCCAGATCTTCGTCGCGTCATTGTCGTCCAGAAAATCCGTTGCCCGACACGGGCAGCGTTTGTTCCTTGGGCGGGGTGTCCCGTGACCACGATGCCCGCTGCTTAAGCGCCGTTGGCAATCACATCGGCAAACTCTTGAAGCTTCATCCGGGCATGCTCGACAAAACCATCTATGAGATTGGATTGTCGGGCAGCTCTTGGGCGAATTAACCACAGGTCGAATTCAACCAGCGGTTCGAAGCGTCGAACCAAGTGGAAGTTGCAAAATAAGCGGCCCGTTGCAGATTGTGCGGGCTGCTTTCTGTCGCCGTCCCGCCCCACAAATTAACTTGCGCGACTTGGCTGACTAGACTAAGTTCAATGAACTAAGTTTGGAATGTCATTCATGCAGACCGTCAACATTCACGAGGCGAAAACGCATTTGTCGCGGCTGATCGAGCGCGCCGCACGCGGTGAGGCTTTCATCATCGCCAAGGCCGGCAAGCCGATGGTGCGGGTCGTGCCGGTGGATATGCCGGACGAAACGCTCGCACGGCGGGTCGGCTTCCTTCAAGGCAAGATCTGCGTTCCGGCCGATTTCGACCGGATGAATGATGAGGATATCGAGGCCATGTTCGACGGCACGGCTGCGTGAACCTTCTCTTGGATACGCATCTCCTGCTTTGGGCGGCCGGTGAACCGGACAAGCTCCCGGCTGCGGCTCTCTCCGAAATAGAGAATCCGGAGAACACGCTGATTTTCAGCGCCGCCAGCCTTTGGGAAGTGGCGATCAAGCGCGGCCTTGGACGTGCCGACTTCAAGGTTGACCCACGACTTTTGCGTCGCGGGCTTATCGATCATGGTTATCAGGAACTGGCTGTGACTGGCGAGCATGCGGTTGCGGTAGACATGCTGCCGCCCCATCACAAGGATCCGTTTGATCGAATCCTGATCGCGCAGGCGCTGGTTGAAGGCATTCCGCTCTTGACCGTGGACAGCGCAATCGCAGCTTATGACGCGCCGATCCGCTGTTTTTGAACTGCAAAACCCTCGCGCCCCACTTTACCGTCAGCTGCCCTGCTGCTACCGAAGCGCAATCCAGCTGATCAACAGGCGCTGAGGGAATTCGACAGGTACAAAACGATCAGACTAACACCATACCCCGCTGAAAAGCGGATGGAAGAGACCGGCCTCGAGTCGGCGCCGAAGGAGCAACCGCCCCGGAAACTCTCAGGCAAAAGGACCTCGGTATGGTGACGAAACTCTGGAGAGTAGCCATTCGCAAGGATGGCTCGCCGAAGGGATAGCAATCTCAGGCGACAAGGACAGAGGGGGCTCAAAACAGGCGCGGCTTTGCGCCCGAAATTGAGCAGCGTGGCTGACGCTTGGCGTTGGCGCGCAAACCCGGAGTTGACCTTGGCAGAGACCTCTTCTGATCAAACCCCCTTGGCGCAGACGCCGCTTCACGACCTTCATGTGAGCCTCGGTGCACGCATGGTGCCCTTCGCGGGCTACGAGATGCCCGTGCAATATCCTGCGGGCGTCATGAAGGAACATCTGCACACACGCTCGGGCGCCGGCCTGTTCGACGTTTCGCATATGGGCCAGGTCACCATCCGTCCGAAATCCGGTACCTATGCCGATGCCGCCCGCGCACTCGAAACGCTGGTGCCGGTCGACATTCTGGGTTTGAAGGAAAACCGCCAGCGCTACGGCTTCTTCACGGATGCCAATGGCGGCATTCTCGATGACCTGATGATCACCAATCGCGGCGATCATCTGCTTGTTGTGGTCAACGCAGGTTGCAAGCATGCAGACCTTGCCCATATGCAGGCCAATCTTGCCGACTGCGACGTCACGCTTCTTGATGACCGTGCCCTGATCGCCTTGCAGGGCCCGCGCGCGGAAACCGTTCTGGCAACGCTTTGGAGCGGTGCTGAGGACATGAAGTTCATGGATGTGCACAACGCGACGCTGCTCGACGCATCCTGCATCATTTCCCGGTCAGGCTATTCCGGCGAAGATGGGTTCGAGATTTCAGTGCCCTCGGACGCGGCCGAAAACCTCGCCAAGGCGCTTCTCGACCATCCTGACTGCGAACCCATCGGCCTCGGCGCGCGCGACTCGTTGCGTCTTGAAGCCGGGCTCTGCCTTTATGGCAATGATATCGACACCAGCACCTCTCCGATTGAAGCCGGGCTGCAATGGGCGATCCAGAAAGTACGGCGCGCAGGCGGTGAACGCGAAGGCGGTTTCCCGGGTGCAGACCGCATCCTAGCCGAGCTTGCCAATGGCGCATTGCGAATCCGCGTCGGGTTAAAGCCCGAAGGCAAGGCCCCGGTTCGCGGCGGCGCTCGGCTGTTTGCCGATGAGGAAGGCAAGACCGCCCTTGGCGCGGTGACTTCCGGCGGCTTCGGTC
>JAFAGL010000309.1 GCA_023422735.1 Pseudomonadota bacterium | reverse complement strand
AGATTATGCAGGCCCTCGGTTGCCAGCACTGCATCGAACACACCGAGATGCGAGGCGATGGCATTTGCAAACTTCTTCGGCGTGCCTGTCGCCAGAACGATCCGCCGGCCGGCAGCACGCTCTTTTTTGATCAGCGCGAGAATTTCGGGTCGATAAGGAAGAGATGCGGCCTCGATGTCGATGCGCTGTGCAATCTCATGCTTCAATCGCGCCGGACCCTTCAGCGCCCAGAACGGAACAAACAAAATCAGAAGCGGGTTGCGGCGCAGAAGCAGAAACAGCCCTTCCCACAAAAGATCGGTCGCGATCAAAGTGCCATCGAGATCAACCGCCAAAGGCAGATCATCGGCCCTTGCGCGTTTGCCCGTATCGCCCCTCTTACCTGAATGCACGTCGCCCCCGCTCTCGACTCAGGTCGGAAATCTCCCCGATCGCTTTCCACTATCAAAAGCATTATTAGAATAATGGGTCACTGATAACACCGATACTTTAAGTTTTACGGGAAAGCCGAAGGAACGTCTCATCCTGATCGGCATTACACGGGTTCCAAAGCAGGAGCCTTCCATGCCCTTCGTTCAGACATCCGACGAAACCCAGATCTTTTATAACGATTGGGGAACGGGCAAGCCCGTCATCCTCATCCATGGCTGGCCGCTCGACGGCGATATGTGGGAATATCAATGGCCGGTACTTGCAGAACAGGGTCACCGCGTCATCGCGTATGACCGGCGCGGCTTCGGCCGTTCGAGCCAGCCATATTACGGTTATGACTACGATACTTTCGCAGACGATCTTCAAACCCTCATCGAAACGCTCGATCTGCGCGATGTTTCACTTGTCGGGTTCTCGATGGGCGGTGGCGAAGTCGCGCGCTATATTGGCAACTATGGCACCGATCGCCTGTCCAAAGTCGCCCTGGTTTCAGCTGTCACACCATATATGTTGAAATCGGACGACAATCCCGACGGCGTGGATTTATCGGTTTTTGATGACATGGTCGCGAAGCTGCGCGCTGATCGCCCGGCGTTTCTTTCAACCTTCGGAAAGCAGTTCTTCGGCGCGGGTTTGTTGAACTTCAGCGTCAGCAACGAGCTTCTGCAATGGACATCGAACGTCGCGATGCTGGCGTCGCCGAAAGCGACGATCGACTGCGTGCGCGCCTTTTCGCAGACCGATTTCCGATCAGACATGGCGAAGTTCGACTTGCCGACCCTGATTATACACGGCGAGAGCGACGACACCGTACCTATCAAGGTTGCTGGTGAACAGGCCGCAGCCTTGGTACCTGCGGCGACTTTCAAGCGCTATGAAGGTGCGCCGCACGGCCTGTTTTTCACTGACAAAGACCGTTTGAACGCCGACCTTCTTTCGTTTCTGTGAGAAAACACATGGGCTCGCGGCTTGGCTGCGGGCCCATTCAGTCCACGAATGTGACCCAGTTTTCCAACGGCTCGCGCTCCGTCCTGAAGTTGTTTTCCGGCTTCGACGTGTCCTCGTAACCAAGCGCCAGGCCGCAAACCACGATCTCTTCTTCCGGAATATCCAGGATCGGACGGATTTGCCGGTGGTAAGGCGCGAACGCGGCTTGTGGACAGGTGTGCAACCCGCGTGCACGCGCTGCAATCATCACCGTTTGCAGCATCATGCCGTGATCAAGCCAGGAACCTTGGTTCAAACGGCGGTCGATGGTGAAAATGATTCCCACCGGCGCGTCGAAAAAGGTGAAGTTGCGATCATGCTGCGCGCGCATGCGCTCAATTTCGCGGCGCTCGATCCCGATCGCATTGTAAAGCGCGTAACCGACTGTGCGTCGGCGGGTGAGATATGGCTCGAAGAATTTGTCGGGATAATATCTGTATTCTTCCCAATGCGCTTTCTCAGCGCGAATGCCACTGTTGAGAATGGCGTCGGAAATGGCTTGCTTGCGCGCGCCTTGGACGACATATGCCTTCCACGGCTGCATGTTCGTTCCAGACGGTGCCCTTGCACCAAGTTGGAGAATTTCGCGTATGAGCCGAGGATCTACGGGCTTTGGCAAATAAGCGCGCACGGATCTGCGCGACAAAATCGCCTCATCAACGATTTCCGTTTCCGTCAGCTCTTCGCTGTGAAGATTTGGTGCCAGCATCGCCTTCGTCCTTCGGGGAATCGACCGATCGATCCGCATGGCGTTTTTCTGATCCCGGATTGGCATGGTTTCGCCACTCAGGCAATCGAAACAAGCACGCTATGGCCCCGAAATTGCTCGCACTTTTGGTAACGAGCTGAAATCTTGTACAGGCAAAAGAGATGGACCGGCCCGTGAAAGGGCCAGTCCAAGAGACGGTCACACAGCGGCGGTGACGATGATCTCGACCTTATGGGCGGGCGTCGCCAGCTTGGCTTCGCCAGTCGCGCGGGCGGGCGCGTCCTTGCCATCGATCCAGGCATCCCAAGCGGCATTCATTTCTGCGAAGTCAGCCATGTCGGCCATCCAGATCTGGGCCGAAAGCAATTTCGACTTGTCCGAACCGGCTTCAGCCAGCAGTTTCTCAATAGATGCAAGAATATTCTTGGTCTGTTCGGTGACGCTTGTGCCCGGCTCCCCGACCTGCCCGGCAAGATAAACGGTATTGTTGTAGATCACGGCCTGGCTCATGCGTGGGCCGGCGTCGATACGGCGGATTGTCATGCGGAACTCTCCTGCTTCAAGCAATTACGGGCTCTGCATATCCGCTCCTGGCTGGTTATGAAACCGCCGATCTCAATCGCGATCGGAGAAATAATAGTCCCAGCTCTCACAGGTATAGCCTATGCGGCACGAAGATTGATCGGCAGTTCGAGTGAAAGCTGGATGGAGATAACGCTCTCCGGCATCACAGAAACGGACGTCTGATACGAAGCGCCTGTAAGTTTGTGGGCCGGTGGTAACGACAGCTGCACCTTTCTCGGCGATCAAGGTCTGCGCTTGCGCGCATTCCAAGGCGCTCACATCGGCACGCGGCGCCGCCAAGGTATGACTGCTGCCAATCATAAGGGCAAAAACAAATACCGGCTGCTTGAGCGGATGGTTCGTCATGCGCAACTGCTCCATTTTCCGGTCAACGTCCAGGCCGGCAATCCGATCCGTCAACTTTCGGTGCGAAAGACCCAGAAG
>JAFAGL010000269.1 GCA_023422735.1 Pseudomonadota bacterium | reverse complement strand
ACCGTGTCGCGGGCTTCGAAAGCCTGTTCGATCGTTGTTTCAAGATCCGACAAGTCGGCTTTCGTCATGGCGAAGACTCCGTTACACAGGCGCCCGATGACGCCAGCGTTCGTTCTGCAGGAAAAGCGCGCGGAACCTATGGCATGGCAATGGACGGGTCAATCGCGCGGGCGCCGCCAGGCTGCGCTATCCAGAACTAACGGCTTGCGGAACTGCCGGAAAGGTCGAAACACAATCATGGCACTCAAGGACAACAAGGGTTGGACGCCGCTCGCGCATTCCGACGAAGATCTGGAACGCGTCAAGGCCACGCCGGACACCCCGCAAACGCGCGCGCCAAGCTTCCGCCTTGCCTGGACGGACCAGGACTTCCTGACCCACCGCGATCTGCGTTCGGTTCGCCTGCAACTCGAATTGCTGAAGCCGGAAATGATGCTGGCTGAGCGGGGCATCTGTTCCACGGTGATCCTTTTTGGCGGAGCGCGCATTCCCGAACCAGGTGGAGAAGCCTGGGCGGCGAAAAACGAAACGCAGCAGAAGAACCTTCTGGCGAACGCGAAATATTATGAGGAAGCGCGCGAATTCGCCCGCTTGTGCTCGCAGCATTCGGCGGCGTCCGAACATACCGAATATGTGGTGGTGACGGGCGGCGGTCCGGGCGTCATGGAAGCGGGCAACCGGGGTGCAGCCGATGTCGGAGCACCGTCGATCGGCTTGAACATCGTTTTGCCGCATGAGCAGGCGCCCAATCTTTATGTAACGCCTGAGCTTTGCTTCAATTTCCATTATTTTGCGATCCGCAAGATGCATTTCATCATGCGCGCCAAAGCGGTCGCCGTTTTCCCCGGCGGCTTCGGGACAATGGACGAATTGTTCGAAACGCTGACGCTGATCCAAACCGGTCGAATGGACCGTGTGCCCGTCATCCTGTTCGGCAAGGAGTTCTGGGAAAAAGCGATCAATATCGAATTTCTTGCCGAACAAGGCACGATCTCACCCAATGACGGCGACTTGCTGACTTTCGTCGACACGGCCACCGAAGCATGGTCGATCATCAGTGATTTCTACGATCTGGATGAGGATAACGGTGTGGCAAATTGACGAACCGGCTTGATATCAAGCTTTTGTTCACCGAAATGGCGCTTCAATAAGAGCGACCACAGGGGTTCAAAGAGTTTTGAAATGTCCAAGCCGACCAATCAGCAAACCGGAAGCGCGTCGCAACAGCAAGCTGGAGCGTCGGGTCTCCGCCTGGTTCAGGCAGGTAGCGCAACTGGCCAGCGGCGTGAACTTCACCCACAAACGCAGGCCGCAATCGCTGAAGCCGTCAAGCGCGTGAAGCCAAAACCGACCCGCCGCTGATTACAGCATTGGCCGGCGGTCCCCCGATCAATCGAAGGCCGGCGCTAGATCGCGCAGAAACTGGCCAAGATTGTCTGTGACGAAATCGACATCGTCGGATTTTTCGGGATCGCGCTCCCAGATTTCGGAAAATGTCGCCTCAAAATTGCGCGGCACGATCAAAACCGTGTTCATGCCGAGAGCTTTCGGAACCGCCAGATTGCGGGCGATGTCCTCGAACATAGCGGCGTTCGATCCAACGATCTTGTGGAGCGCGACAAAAGCATCATACGGCTTGCGATCTGGCTTGGGTCGCAAATCGGCCGCCACGATATCGAAAATATCCTCGAAATGATCAAGAATGCCCAATTGCCGGGCGGTGCGCTCGGCGTGGCCGCGATCGCCGTTGGTGAAGATGAATTTACGGCCGGGAAGCGCCTTGATGGCTTCCCCGAGCTCGGGGTCGGGACTTAGTCCCGTGTAATCGATATCATGCACGCGTGACAGAAAATCGTCGGAATCGACCTCGTAGCGCGCCATCAGGCCCGCAAGTGTGGTTCCGTGCTCGAAATAAAGCTCTTTCTGGAGCTTGCGTGCATCCTCCCGCGACAATGACAATAATTCCGAAACATAGCTCGTCATCTTGACGTCGATCTGCGCGAACAGATTTGAATGATGCGGATAAAGCGTGTTGTCGAGATCGAACACCCAGTCACGAACATGGGTAAAACGGGCGGCATCTGGTTTTTCTGACATGGTGCTGATCTAGAGCCGATCACCTGCAAATGGAAGCGGCTTGCGGGAATGGAATTTTCGCGTCCGAAGAAAAGAACTCCACCGCGTGATCTGACGATTTC
The DNA here is from genome assembly GCA_023422735.1 of Pseudomonadota bacterium. Lineage (GTDB taxonomy): Bacteria > Pseudomonadota > Alphaproteobacteria > Rhizobiales > Rhizobiaceae > Tianweitania. The sequence goes on along the minus strand of JAFAGL010000269.1, from coordinate 360 downwards.
ATCGAAACTGAAGGGCGAATTGCATTCGCTGGTTTGCGTAAAGCCCACTTATCGACGGATTTAAATCCGCAACAGCCGCGCGCGGCTTGCATTGCGGCCTTTCGAGGCGCAAGGGCGGAGCATGGAACTCTGGATCTCCATCACAATCACTGCCGCCTTTTTGCAAAACCTGCGCTCGGTTGGTCAAAAGCATCTGAAATCGACCATGGGCACGCTTGGCGCAACCTTTGTGCGGTTTGCCTTCGGACTGCCCTTCGCGCTGTTCTTCCTGGCGGTTCTGCATTGGGGATTTGAAAGCGGCCTGCCCAATCTGAACGGCCGGTTCGTCGCCTGGTGCGTGTTAGCGGGCATCAGCCAGAT
>JAFAGL010000069.1 GCA_023422735.1 Pseudomonadota bacterium | reverse complement strand
CAGAACCGCGACTCGCTGAAGGTGGCGACCGTTTCGGGCGTTACTCCATCGCTTGAAACCGTTGCTTCGGGCGAATATCCGGTTTCGCGCCCACTGTTCTTCTACGTCAAGGGCGAGCATGTTGGCACTATTCCGGGTCTGGCTGAATATACCGAATTCTTCCTGTCTGATGCCGTTTCGGGCAATGGCGGCACGCTGGAAGGCGTCGGCCTCATTCCGATGCCGGATGACAAGCGCGCAGAAGTTCTGAAGGCATTCGAAGACGGTCAAACCGTCGCGCAAAGCCAGTAAACTGCTGAAAGGCGGGGGTGCATTTGGCATTGCCGCCTTTTTTCCTTTATTCGGGGTGGTGTCCTGTGGCATCCGCGCGTGAGTTTCGCGAGGCTTCCTCGTTGCGCATCAATGATCTTTCAGGAGTGGGATCGTGAACAGCTTGGTGGTCGCCGCTCTTCTTCTTTTGCTTTTGAGTGTTTCCTATCAGCTCGGCTTGTCGCGCAGCCGGGCGGTTGCGGGCTCCAGCACGTTGAAGATGCATTCGCGCCCGAACTACCACGCGATGATGGTTGCGCTTTGGTGTGTGGTGCCGGCAGCTGCCGTTCTTTTCATCTGGTTTCTGTTCGGCGATGATGTCGTTCGAACCTACACTTTATCGCTTTTGCCGGCGGACATCGTGAATGGCGATCCGGGCCAGTTGCGTGAAACGCTGCGTCGGGTGAGCCAGATTTCCACGGGTTACGGCATTGTCGGCGACAGCCAACCATTCGAGAATGCAGCCGGGCAGGCGCTTCACGAGTTTCGGCTGCTGACCTTCTGGGCGGCAATTGTGGTTGCCGCAGTGCTTGGCATTGTCGGATTGCTCCTGATGCGCGCGCGGATTGCACCGCGTTTCCGGGCCCGCAATGAATTTGAAGTAGTGGTGAAGTTTCTTTTGGCCGTTTGTTCGGTCATCGCCATCATGACAACCGTCGGCATCATCGCGTCCTTGTTGCGCGAAGCCCTCCACTTTTTCAGCTATATTTCGCCGCTGGACTTCTTTTTCGGCACCGTGTGGGCACCTCGTTTTGCCGCAACGGCTTCCGGCGATTACGGACAATATGGTCTGCTACCGCTGTTGTGGGGCACGATCATGATTTCGACCATCGCCATGCTGGTCGCCATCCCCGTCGGCTTGATGTCGGCAATCTACCTGGCTGAATATGCGCCGCGCCGAGTTCGCGCGGTTGCCAAGCCGATCATCGAAATCCTCGCCGGTATCCCGTCGATCATTTACGGCTTTTTCGCGCTTGTGACCCTTGGTCCTGCGTTGTCGGCGCTCGGCGCGATGGTCGGCGTCCCGATCCGCGCCACCAGCGCGCTCACGGCCGGGATCGCGATGGGGATCATGATCATCCCCTTTGTTTCTTCCTTGTCCGACGACATCATCACCCAGGTCCCCCGCGCCATGCGCGACGGCTCGCTCGGCATGGGCGCGACGCGTTCCGAAACCATCCGCCGGGTCATTCTGCCGGCAGCGCTTCCGGGGATCGTGGGTGCATTCCTGTTGGCGATTTCCAAAGCTTTCGGGGAAACGATGATCGTGGTTCTGGCGGCCGGCAATGCGCCGATCCTGCGCTTCAACCCTTTCGAGGCCACCTCGACTGTCACGGTTTCCATCGTCAACCAGCTGACCGGCGACACCAATTTTGCGAGCCCGCAAAGCCTGGTCGCCTTTGCGCTTGGGCTAACGCTGTTTGCAATGACGCTCGGCCTCAACGTGATCGCGCTTTATGTCGTGCGCAAATATCGGGAGCAGTACGAGTAAGATCATGACTGCCCAAACCGCTATGCCAACCGCCGCTTCTTCCAGTTCCCCGAACCGGACACGCATCCAGGCCGGATTGCGCCGCCGACGGGCTGCGGAAACGCGTTTCCAGCTTTACGGCATCACCTCCGTCGCCATTGCGATCGGCTTCGTGATCTTCCTGTTCGGAACGATCCTTCACGATGGTTTGCCGGCTTTCTGGCAGCCCATGGTGAAGGTCGATGTGACCTTCGATCCGGAGATCATCAAGGTCGATGCAAAACCGGTGCAGGAATCCGGACAAAGCACGGCAGCGTTCCGTCGCGCGTCTCTGGATTGGCAGCGCAAGGTCACGATGGCCAATTGGAATCGCATCATCCAGGACAGCATCCAGGCTGAGGTGCCGGATATGGAACTGACGGCGCGAGATATTCAGGCGCTGGTTTCCCAGAACGAACGCTATCGCTTGCGCGACATGTTCGTGGAAAATCCGGACCTTCTTGGCAAAACGGTCGAAATCGAGCTGATGGCCTCCGCCAATGTGGATGTCTGGCTGAAAGGCAATATCGATCGTTCTTTGGCGAGTGATCGCCAGCAATTGTCGGAAGCCGTGCGCAATGTCGCGGACCGGTTCTATGAGGACGGCCGCATCCGGATGGCCTTTGCATCCGTTCTGTTCACGAATACCGATTCCCGTAACGCACCGGCGGAAGCCGGCCTGCTCGGCGCCTTCATCGGCTCTTTGTACATGATGGTGATCGTCATTGTCCTGGCTGTTCCGGTCGGGGTGGCGAGTGCGATCTATCTGGAAGAATTTGCTCCCAAGAATCGGCTGACGGACCTGATCGAAGTCAACATCAACAATCTGGCGGCGGTCCCTTCCATCGTGTTCGGCCTGCTGGGCGCGGCGGTCTTCATCAATTACTTTCATCTGCCCTTGTCCGCGCCTCTGGCCGGCGGCCTCGTTCTCAGCCTGATGACGTTGCCAACGGTTATCATCGCGACACGCGCCTCGCTGCGTGCCGTATCACCTTCCTTGCGGCAAGCTGCACTCGGGCTGGGTGCCTCGCGGACGCAAACCGTGTTCCACCACGTTTTGCCCGTGACCTATCCCGGCATTCTGACGGCAACCATCATTGGCGTCGCGCAGGCGATCGGCGAAACCGCGCCGCTGCTACTGATCGGCATGAATGCCTTTGTGACCACGATGCCGGTTTCGCCGCTCGATCAATCCACGGCCTTGCCGGTGCAGATCTTCCTTTGGGAAGGCAATGAGAACCGCAATTATTTCGAACCCAAGACATCTGCGGCCATTATCGTTCTTCTCAGCGTAATGTTGGCCCTGAACGCGATCGCCATCGTGCTGCGGTCCCGCTTTGAAAGGCGCGCATGATGTTCAAATCCCCGGAGTTGCAGAAAATGAACGCCAATGCCGTTCCGGTTTCCAGCGCAGATCCAGCGTCGGTATCCGTGTCGAAAACTTTCCAAACCGTCCGCACGCCTGATCCAGAACCGCGCCCGGTGCGCGTGTCAGCCAAGGATGTGAGCGTGTTTTATGGGGCCAAGCAGGCGCTGTTCGACGTTTCCATCGATATTCCCGAAAAAGCGGTAACGGCCTTTATCGGTCCGTCGGGTTGCGGCAAGTCGACCTTCCTGCGCTGCATCAACCGCATGAACGACACGATCGAGGGAGCCCGCGTCGAAGGCAAGATCACGCTAGATAATGAGGATCTTTACGATCCCAAGCTCGACGTCGTGGAATTGCGTGCACGCATCGGAATGGTGTTTCAAAAGCCCAATCCGTTTCCAAAGACCATCTTCGAAAACGTCGCTTACGGGCCGCGCATTCATGGGCTCGCCCGCTCAAAGGCCGAACTGGAACAGATCGTCGTGGAGAGCCTGCAAAAGGCCTCGCTTTTCAATGAAGTCAAGGACCGCCTGCACGAAGTCGGCACCGGCCTTTCCGGTGGCCAGCAGCAGCGCCTTTGCATCGCGCGCGCGATTGCCGTTTCGCCCGAAGTGATCCTGATGGATGAGCCGTGTTCTGCACTCGACCCGATCGCCACGGCCAAGATCGAGGAATTGATCGACGAATTGCGCGAAAACTTCACGATCGTCATTGTCACGCATTCGATGCAGCAGGCTGCTCGCGTTTCGCAGCGCACCGCCTTCTTCCATCTCGGCGTACTCGTGGAAGAAGGGCCAACCGAGATGATCTTCACGAGCCCCGCCGAAAAGCGCACGCAAGATTATATCACCGGCCGCTTCGGTTAAGGGGAGGGCGCGTCATGGTTGCACATACGGTTACTTCCTTTGAAGAAGAGCTCGCCGCGATCGACCGGATCATCCGGGACATGGGCCATTTCGCCACCGCTATGGTGCAGGCCTCCACGCAGGCACTTCTGGAGGGACAGGTCGAGGCGGCGCAGCGCGTGATCGCTGATGATGCCGTTCTGGATGCGCGCCAGCGAGAGCTCGACGAAAAGGCCATCCTTCTGATCGGCAAACGCCAGCCGCTCGCGGACGATCTGCGTACGGTTGTGGGAGCGATCCGCATCGCATCCGATCTGGAGAGGATCGGCGATCTGGCCAAGAACCTCGCCAAGCGCGTGGCTGCGGTGGAGAAAAGCCCGGCGCCGCGCAGCTTTGCGCATAACATCAAGGCCATGGCCGAGCTCGTGCAGCGCCAGCTGGAGGGCGTGGTCGACCTTTATATCGCGCGTGACGCGGAAGCGCTGAAGCCCTTGCGTGCCGACGACGAGAAGATCGACGTTCAATACACGGCGGTGTTTCGCGAACTTCTGACTTACATGATGGAAGATCCGCGAAACATCACAGCCTGCACGCATCTCCTGTTTTGTGCGAAGAACCTGGAGCGCATCGGAGATCACGTCACCAATGTCGCGGAAAACGCCTATTACGTTATGACAGGTGCACAGCTTCCAGCCAGCCGGCCCAAGGTTGATGAAACGGGCGCGCGCCCTTCCGTATCATGAGGAATGCTGATCGATGATTGCGCCGAAAATCATGATCGTGGAAGACGAGGAGCCGCTCGGCGTCCTCTTGCAATATAATCTGGAATCCGAAGGCTATCAGGTCGAGGTCGTCACAAGAGGCGATGAAGCCGATATTCGCCTCCAGGAAAACGTGCCGGATCTTCTGGTTCTGGACTGGATGGTGCCGGGTGTTTCCGGCATCGAGCTTTGTCGTCGGCTACGCGTTCGCCCCGAAACGGAGCGTTTGCCGGTGATCATGTTGACGGCGCGCGGCGAAGAAAGCGATCGTGTGCGCGGACTGGCCACCGGTGCCGACGACTATCTGGTGAAGCCTTTTTCCACGCCGGAATTTCTCGCTCGCGTGCGGGCCTTGTTGCGGCGGGCAAAACCGGAAGTGCTTTCATCGGTTCTCAAGGTCGGCGACCTTGTTCTCGATCGCGAAGCGCATCGCGTTTTCCGCAAGAAAAGCGAAGTCAAACTCGGGCCGACAGAGTTTCGTTTGCTGGAATTCATGATGCGTCATCCCGGCCGCGTTTTTTCGCGCGGTCAGCTGCTCGACAATGTTTGGGGCGAAACGATCTATATCGACGAGAGAACCGTTGATGTGCATGTCGGACGTTTGCGCAAGGCGGTCAATATAAGCCAGATGCCAGACGTCATCCGCACCGTGCGCGGCGCCGGTTATTCGATCTCCGAAGAAGAAGCCTGATATTCAGCCCGCGCGCCGGATGGAACGATGGCGGCATCGGCCTTTGCCAGCGCATGCCGGACGCATCCATCCCGGATGAGTGGCATTTCGTCGCCTTCCACCGAAAAGGTTATGGCTTCGTTCTGCTGGTCGCCTGCGGTGCCCGCGATGGCGTCGCGGATCGGTGTTTCGAGAAGATCGAAGGCGGTACTGCCCATGCCCACCACGGCAACCGAGGCGGGATCGATCAGGGCAAACAGGCTGCCCAGCCCATAACCGACCGCTGTGCCGGCCTCTGTGAAGGCCTCGCGCTCCGCGCCAGGATGGTTGCGCGCTGCGTGCAAAAGCTCTCTCAGCGCGTCGTCGTCGATGGTGTTTTCGGGAAGAGCATCCGGCGATAATCCTCTGGCCCTGCGCCAGATCGCGTAATTTCCGCCATATGCCTCGATGCAGCCACGCTTGCCGCAACGACACAGCGCGCCGTTCGGGACATGGTTCATATGGCCGAATTCGCCGGCAGATGAACGCGTGCCGCGAAAGACTTCACCGCGGATCATCAGCCCCATGCCGATGCCGTGCGACAGCAACAGGGCGAGAAAATCACGCTTGTAGCGCTCCGGATTGCGCCAGCGCAGCGCGAGCGCGATCATGTTGCAATCATTCTCTACCGTCGCTGGCGCGTCGAAAGATTGTTCAAGCAGATCGGCAAAATCGATATTGCCATGCGGCGTGATGGGCGACCAAAGAAGATCTCTTGCTGAAACATCTGTCACGCCCTGGATCGCCAGGACGATATGCAGCAATGGCGGCGGCGGCGCGGCGCGTCGTCCAAGCAGGTCCGCGATGCCGTCGCGAATAATGTCAATCAAACCAGCACGCGAGGTTTCACCGGTCGAAAAATGCGTCGTCTTCTCGCAAAGAAGGTGGCCGGAATAATCGAGAATTGCTGCTGAAAACCGGTTCAGCGACAAGACGGCGGTAACGACCACGCCCGTCGTTGGATTGATTTCGAGCGCAATCTGGGGTCTTCCGCGCCGCCCACCGTTCATCGCGGTGTCGCTGCGCTCGCGCAAAAGACCGTCGGAAAGAAGATCCGTGGTGATGGCCGAGATGGTGGAATGCGACAGGCCGGTCCGGCTTACAAGGGCAGTCCGCGACAAAGCCGGCTTGCTTCGCAGCGCCGAAATGACCGCGCTGCGATTGCGCGCGCGCAAATCATCTTGTCGCAACGATCTTATTATCGTCACCTGCTGGTCTCCTCCTCGATCAGTCTAATGGCCATGTTGACAGACGCACGCCCCTGAGTCACACTTTTTTCGAAGCTCGAAAAAAAGCTTCGGTGAGGTTACCGCGTGTTTCGCGCGAAGGGAGGAAATTATGAATCGTTTTGCAGCCGCCTTGTTGGCGGGCGCTACGCTGTCGTTTGCGTTTACCGGTTTGGCTCAGGCCGAAGGAAAAGTCATCGGCGTATCCTGGTCGAATTTCCAGGAAGAGCGCTGGAAGACCGATGAAGCCGCGATGAAAAAGGCGATCGAAGCCGCCGGCGACAAATATATCTCCGCTGATGCTCAATCATCCGCATCCAAACAGCTGACCGACGTGGAATCCCTGATTTCGCAGGGCGCCAATGCGTTGATTATCTTGGCGCAGGATGCGAGCGCCATCGGTCCTGCCGTTCAAAAGGCGGTGGACGAAGGCATTCCGGTTGTGGGTTACGACCGCCTGATCGACAATGCCGAGGCATTTTATCTGACCTTCGACAATGTCGAGGTGGGCAGGATGCAGGCGCGTGAAGTGTTCAAGGTTGCACCGGAAGGCAATTATGTCTTCATCAAGGGTAACGGTGCTGATCCCAATGCGGATTTCCTGTTCTCCGGTGCCATGGAAGTGCTGAAGGAAGCCATTGATTCCGGCAAGATCAAGAATGTCGGCGAGGCTTATACCGACGGCTGGTTGCCAGCCAACGCGCAAAAGAACATGGAACAGTTCCTGACGGCCAATGACAACAAGGTCGATGCCGTTGTGGCAGCCAATGACGGTACGGCTGGTGGCGCCATTGCCGCTTTGAGCGCACAAGGGCTGGCGGGCTCGGTGCCGGTGTCGGGTCAGGATGCCGACCACGCTGCCTTGAACCGCATCGCGCAGGGCACGCAAACCGTGTCGGTCTGGAAAGATTCGCGCGAACTCGGCAAGACGGCAGCTGAAATCGCCTCGCAACTCGCCGATGGCAAGGCCATGACCGACATTGAAGGCGCAGGAAGCTTCCAATCGCCGTCAGGCGCGGAGCTTACCTCGCTGTTGCTGACCCCGGTCGCGATCACCAAAGACAATCTGAATGTGGTGATCGACGCCGGCTGGATCACGAAGGATGCGGCCTGCCAGGGTGCGACGGAAGGCGTCGCGGGCTGCGACTAAAATCTGCGGAAGGGGTGCCTTGCGAGAGGTGCCCCTTTTGTTTTGCGCAAGCAGAACGGTGTTATGCGGCTCTTCGACCACTTGCGGAGACTGCGGGAGGACTTCCATGACAGACATAACCACCTCGCCCGTGGACCGCGCCCGTGCATCCGAGTTGAGCGCCGCGGGCCGGTTTCTCAGGGCAACGGAACTCGACGTGCGCATGCTGGGCATGCTGGCTGCCCTGGTGATCATCTGGGTGGGGATCCACTTCCTGTCCGGTGGACTGTTTCTGACGCCGCGCAATCTGTGGAATCTGTCGGTGCAATCCGCATCGGTGGCGATCATGGCCACAGGCATGGTTCTGGTGATCGTCACCCGCAATATCGACCTTTCTGTCGGGTCGATTCTTGGCTTTTGCGGCATGGTTATGGGTGTCATGCAAACCCAATGGTTGCCGCAATATCTGGGCGTTCCGGTTGGGAGCCCGTATTTATGGGTGCTCGCTTTGGCTGCCGGATTGATCACCGGCGCACTGATCGGCGCGCTGCATGGTTATGTGATCGCTTATATGGGCGTTCCTGCCTTTATCGTGACGCTGGGCGGCCTTCTCGTGTGGCGCGGTGGCGCGTGGTGGCTGACCAGCGGCCAGACCGTTGCGCCGCTTGATCCCACTTTCCGGTTGATGGGCGGTGGACCGCAAGGCTCGATCGGCGCGACCTGGAGCTGGATCGTCGGCGTGGTGGCTTGCTTGGGCGTTGTCTGGCTGTTGCGGGCCCAACGTACCCAGCGCCATCGGTTTCATTTTCCGTTGCGCCCCCTTTGGGCTGAGGTCTTTCTCGGCGCTGTCGCCTGCATTTTCATTTTGGGTGCGGTTTGGGTGGCGAATTCCTACGGTTGGCCGGTTGGCATCATTCGCCGCTATGCGCAGGAAAACAACATCACCCTGCCGGAGGGCGGATTGTTCATCGCCCATGGCATTGCCATTCCGGTGCTGATGGCGGTGGCGGTTGGCATAGTCATGACATTTCTGACACGTCGCACCCGGTTCGGGCGCTATGTATTTGCGATTGGCGGGAACCCGGAAGCCGCCGACCTCGCAGGCATCAAGACCCGATGGGTGACGCTCAAGATTTTCATGCTGATGGGATTGCTCGCGGCAATCGGCGCAGCAATTTCCTCAGCCCGGTTGAACGCATCCACCAATGCGCTCGGCACACTCGATGAGTTGCTGGTGATCGCCGCTGCAGTCATTGGCGGCACATCGCTTGCCGGTGGCGCAGGAACAGTGCTGGGCGCCATGCTCGGCGCGCTTTTGATGCAATCGCTGCAATCAGGCATGGTCTTGCTGGGCATCGATACGCCGTTGCAAAACATCATTGTCGGTCTGGTTCTGGTGTTGGCCGTGTGGCTCGACACGATGTACCGCAAACGGGTTTGAGGGAGGCGATCATGGCAGACGCCCAGACAATGACGTCGAACGCGGTTCCCTTGGTGGATATGCGCGACATCTCGATTGCGTTCGGTGGAATTCGCGCCGTCGACGATGCCTCGCTCGATCTTTACCCCGGCGAAGTGGTTGCCCTGCTTGGGCACAATGGCGCGGGCAAGTCGACGCTCATCAAAATTCTTTCAGGTGCTTACAAGCGCGACAGCGGCACGATTTCGGTCAACGGCGAAGAGGCTGCAATCGGCAATCCGCGCGACGCCAAGAAATACGGCATCGAGACGATCTATCAGACATTGGCTCTGGCCGATAATGTCGACGCGGCCGCCAACCTTTTTCTCGGGCGCGAATTGCTGACGCCGTGGGGCACGCTGGACGATGTTGCGATGGAGGCTGAAGCCCGCAAGGTCATGGGCCGGCTCAATCCCCGCTTCCAGCGTTTCAAGGATCCGGTAATCCGGTTGTCAGGGGGGCAACGGCAATCCGTGGCGATCGCGCGCGCGATCCTGTTCAATGCGCGCACTCTCATCATGGATGAGCCGACGGCAGCGCTAGGGCCTCAGGAAACGGCGCAGGTCGGCGAGTTGGTCAAGCAACTTAAGGCAGACGGTATCGGCATATTCCTGATCAGCCATGATATTCACGACGTGTTCGATCTGGCAGATCGCGTTTGTGTCATGAAGAATGGTCAGGTCGTCGGCACCGCCAAAACCAGCGACGTGACGCAAGATGAGGTTTTGGGGATGATCATCCTGGGCAAATGTCCGCCTGGTGCTGTGCCGGGACCTGGCGCGCTCAAGAAGGCGGCAGCTTAGCCTTTTCGATGTGTTGTTGAATTTTTTGCGCAAAAAAAGAGGCCCGGACGGGCCTCTTTCCAGATCAAAAAGTCGCAGAAAACTAGCAGCGAGCTTCGTAGCGACGACCAGTGCGACGGTCTTCATATACGCAGTAGCCAGGCGTTGCCGCCTTGCCGACCACATAACCGGCAACCGCACCAGCACCCGCGCCGATCAGTGCGCCCTTAGTGCCGCCTGCGATACCACCAATGGCTGCGCCACCGAGAGCACCAACACCGGCACTTTGTTCAGCCGTCGTGCAACCTGCAACTGCACCAAGGGCTGCCAGTGCGAAAATCGTATTTCTCATCGTTCTCTCCTCAACGTCCCTCGCCACGGATCATGGCTGAGGGAAAAGATGGTAGCAAGCTCAGAAGCTATTCCTGCCACACGTAGCGATCCTGTTTCGAAGCGGCATTCGTCGCCACGGCCATGTTTGGAACCTCTACGGCTGCATACAACGTGCCGTCGGGCTTAATGTTCCACACAAGTTCAGCATCTTCCTCATCCATCGCAGGATCGACGGAAACGCACTGAGCCATGACTTGTGGAAAACTCGTTGCAACCCCCGACAGCGCGGGTGCGACCTCGGCATCACACTCTTCAGCGGATTCGAATATCGCAATCTCCACGGGAATCTCCCTGCACTGGACCATATCGTCCGAGCACCCGATGAGCAGAAGAACAGCAGCAATATGTTCCATGTTGAAGTCCTCTATTTGAGGCTATTAACGAAGCATCAATGTTAACGGTTCCAACTTTTCCACGCGAAGGCAGTTTCAGCGGGCGGGATAGCCTGATCTCACCGGCGTTTCACGAGGTCAGAAAAAAAACTGCAAAAAAGTTTGGAACAGTCGGAACCTTTGATTGCGATGTCGGTTGGTTGGGGGAACACGATGGGCCGCATTTATCGCCCCCCCACCCCAGTGGCCGTCGTGTCTGACCGGGAACGATCCCCCCTCGGTTCCCGGAACTAAAAAAAGCCGGCCTTCAGGGCCGGCTTTCTTTTGTCTTGTATATCGCAGTTAAAAAGACGGGCACGTGCTTTTCGTGGACAAACAAAAAGGGCGCTTCAACGCGCCCCTTGTTTCGTCAGACCTGGCTCGCGACGGGTTTAACGCACCAGCCGCACCACACCATTCAAAAGTGAAATCAGCACGAAAGCCGAAATCAGGACAAGCAGCACCTGCGCAATGCCAATCGACGCAGCGGTAATCCCTATGCCGAGCGTTCCACCGATTGCGGCCGCAACTGCAGATACGATAAACCAATAAAGCATCGTCCCATTCCCATCTTGCTCAGCCCGACGCACAATAGGGCGCCGCGCAAACATTGGATGCAGCGCGGATGCGCGAACGCATCCTGGCCACGAAATCACGTTTGTCTTATCGGGCGTCGCCTGAACGCTACCTGAATGATCAGGCAGCGTTTTTGGTCTGCTGATCGAAGAACAGCGCCTGGCTTATCAAGGCCTTGACCATGTCCGGATTGAACGGCTTGGTCACCAGGAAGGCAGGTTCAGGCCGCTCGCCCGTTAACAAACGTTCGGGGAAGGCCGTGATGAAGATCACGGGAACGGCATGGTCTGCGAGGATCTCGTTGACGGCATCAATGCCCGAGCTTCCATCCGCCAGCTGAATGTCAGCCAGCACCATCTTGGGCGATGTCCGCTTGAACAATTCAGTGGCTTCCGAATGGGTACGAGCGACGCCGACCACACGATGGCCGAGACTTTCCACCATCTCCTCGATATCCATCGCAATCAGTGGCTCATCCTCGATCACCATGATCTCGGTCGCGACCTGACGCGAAATCTCGTTGCTCGCTTCCGTCAAAAGATCGGAAAACTCCGATGCCGGGACTTCGAGAATTTCGGCTGCTTCGGTATCCGAGAAACCTTCGACCGCCACGAGCAGAAAAGCCTGACGTGGACGCGGCGCCAAAGCCGAAAGATTGGTCACGGCGCTTTTTTCCCAGGCGGACGCTGGAGCTTCGTCGGGAACGCGCACTGCGATGGAGGTGAAAAGCTTTGCGAAAATCTTGTAAAGCGCGATCTTGTCGCTGCTTGCTTTCGGAAAAATGCTGACATCGGCGATAATCGCTTCCAGCATCGCAGCCACAAGCGCATCACCGCTGGTTTGCGAACCGGAAACTGCCCGTGAAAAGCGCCGCAGATACGGCAGATGCGGAGCGATCGACGAGGAAAGGCTCATTCTGTAATTATCCCCTGCATAAAATTACATGCCGCAATGTGCGACAACACGATAACAGCGTTCGCTAAAAATAGTTCCGTGTCTTGGAACATTTTTCGTTATCGCTCGTTTATAGCCGCTTACGTATGTCCGGAGTATGCGTAAAAGCTTGTGGCGCGCGGTTGCAGGCAGGTGCGCTTGGACAGGGGAAGAACGAACAGGGCGGTTTTATTGAATGACTGACGAAGACAACACCGGACAGCCGGAAACGGCGCGGCAAGCGTCCGGAAAAGTTGACCCGCTGGGCTCCAACACGGAGATCGGCCGAAAGCTGAAACAGTTTTATGACGGGATTGTTTCCGACGACGTACCGGACCGTTTCATGGATCTGCTGAGCAAGCTCGAAGCCGCAGATTCCAGCAATAAGAAAGACTGAAAATGTCGGATAGCCTACAATTCAAGCAAGATCTGCTTGGGGCAATTCCCAGTCTGCGCGCCTTTGGTGTGTCTTTGACCCAGAATTCCGACAAGGCCGATGATCTTGTGCAGGAAACATTGGTCAAGGCGTGGGACAAGCAGTCGAGCTTCCAGCCGGGCACGAACCTCAAGGCATGGCTGTTCACGATTTTGCGCAACGAATTCTATTCGCAGATGCGCAAGCGCGGTCGCGAAGTGCAAGACAGCGATGGTGCGATGACGGCTCGTCTGGCCATTCATCCTGCGCAGCAGGGGTCGCTCGATCTGGATGATTTCCGTTCGGCATTGGAACAGCTCCCCGAAGATCAGCGCGAAGCGATCATCCTGATCGGTGCGTCGGGATTTTCCTACGAGGAAGCTGCCGAAATCTGTGACTGTGCGGTAGGTACGATCAAGAGCCGCGTCAGCCGCGCCCGGACGCGTTTGCAGGATATTCTCAAAGTATCAGGCGAGGCGGATTACGGCCCGGATGCGATTTCCTCGCATGTCATGGGCTCGGGAGCCGGCGTTTAAGCTTGTTGCCGCCGCAACGTGGCGGCAACCCTTCTCGATCTGAAACAGGGATATCCGAGTTTAGTCCGCTTTTTGCGCGATCGCCGTGCGGAGCGCCTGAACGAGCTTCTCGCTTGCATAAGGTTTCGTGACCACCGGAACACCGGAAAATTCACCGAAAACCTCTTCGTTCGCAGATAGTCCGGTCGCGAACACGAACGGAATTTTGCGTTGGCGCAATTCGTTGGCGAAATGCAGCGTTGTTCCGCTGCCCACCACGACGTCGATGATCGCCAGGTCAACCTCGGGAATGGTAGCAAGACGGTCGTTCATTTCCGCCAGATCGCGAAATGTCAGAACCTGTTCGCAACCCTCGTCCTGGCAAATCTGCTCCACTTCCAGAGCTATCAGTAACTCATCTTCGAGCAGCAGCACCCGAAGCCCGTTCAGGGCGCGACTTGCCAAAAAACCAACCTCCAAACGAACCTGTCGACGTGCAAGAACGCAACTCGACCGACTTGTCATTAAAATAAGACATTCCAGCGAAGACCGGGACGAGATTTAGATGCTCATTTCGACGTGAAGCGACTTCAGGCGTTAGAAAGGCCACTTCAAAAGTCTGAGCGGCATTGATTGTTGGCGCGCGAAATATAGTTTTTGAACCAAGGCATTCGCAGCCCCTTTTTTCAACAGGAGTTTCTCATGGCAAATCCGCCGATCAAAGATCCGAAGTCGTCCACCAGCGCGACAGGTGAGCGTTCCCGTCAGGACCTTGAAGCCGAGATCGCGCGCCTTCGCGAAGACCTTTCAAGCTTGACCAAGCAACTCGGTGAAGCTGGGAGCCATTCCTATGACGCAGCACGGGCGGCTGCCCAGCACGGCGTCGATCGCCTGAAAAGCAACGCGCAGGTTCTGGAAGACGAAGTCGTTGCGCGTGTGCAGGACAAGCCCTTGACGGCATTGGCCGTCGCGGCTGCCGTGGGATATTTCTTCGCTCTGATCCGTCGGTAATCCCGTGATCGGTCCCCTTATCGCAGCGTTTGTATCAGGCGAAGCGGGATTGATGGTCGAGCGCGCCAAGCGTGCGGCGATCGCCTATGCGATATTTCTCGTCTTCGCCCTGTTGGGAGCCGTGTTTCTCTTGGGCGCGGCATATATTCAGCTCGCGCGGATGTATGGTCCGTTGACGGCGGCCCTGGGCCTCGGCATCGGTTTTCTCGTGATCGGCGTGCTTGTGCTGGTTGTTCATCTGGTGAAAGCGCGAGCCGAGCAAAGGCGCATCGCGGCCAAGCGCAAAACGGATGTGATGGGTCTGGGCGCGACCGCAGCGATCGCTGCTTTGCCGAGCCTGATTCAGGGTCGGCGTGGCAAGGCAGCGGGTGCTGCAGCGGCCGTCGCGCCGATCGTGCTCGGTGTGGCCTATGCACTTTATCGCAGACGTCGGGAGGCCGACGAGCCAGAAAGCTGAAGCAGCCTCCGACACCGGCTCTGCTTCCGTGTTTGAAACCGCGTGCGACCTTTCAGGTTGTGCGCGGTTTCTTTTGTCGAGATCGGTACTGCCGCCGACCGACGAAAAATTCGGTTATTCCAGCGGTATGGAGATTTCGGCGCGCACGCCATTCGGCAGGAACTGGTGGTCGACCTCGCTGTTGAGAATTTTCCCCAGGCTGCGTCGGATCAGAATTGATCCAAAACCCACGCGGGTCGGTTCTTCAACCGGCGGCCCTCCGCTTTCTTGCCAGACAAGGCGCAGCAATGGCGCGCTGCGGCCGTTTTCAACGCGCCAGTCGATATCCACCCTCCCGAAGGGCACGGACAAAGCGCCGTGTTTCAGCGCGTTGCTGCCGAGTTCGTGAAGAATGAGCCCGGTTGCCAGCGCCTGATCCGGGGTCAAGGACACCGCGGGACCTGAGGTGTGGATGCGCGGCGCACTCGATTGCGTAAACGGCATGACCTGGCGGCGCACGATTTCCTTGAGGTCGATGCCGCCCCATTCCATGTCCGACAAAAGTCCATGCGCCAGACCGAGCGATTGAAGCCGGCCATTGAAGGCATCGAGGAAGTCGCGGGGCTCGGTTGTGTAGCGGAGTGTCTGGGTAGCCATGGCCTGCACGGTCGCCAGCGTGTTCTTCACGCGATGATTGATTTCGCGCAGCAGAAGCTTTTGCTTTTGTTCGGCGGTTTTGGTGGCGGTGATGTCGAAATTGACACCGAACACCAGCGTGGGCCGTCCGCTTGCATCATAATCGAGAACGCGACCCCTTGCTGCCAGCCAGCGTTCCGGCTGGCTGCCGCGCACACGATATTCACCGGAATATTCGCCATCACTATCCAGTGCGTTGCGCAGGCTCTGGATCGACTGACCGAGATCGCGCCGGTCGATAGCCCGAAACAGCTCGCGCGAGCGCAAGCGATCAGTTGGCGCAAGGCCGAGCATTTGCGGTAAAAGACTGTCGCATTCGATCGTGTTGCTTGTGAGATCCCATACCCAGCTGGCGATGGAAGCAGCTTCCAGCGCGAGCACGTGGCGCTTTTTTTCCTGCACCAGCGCCGTGCGCGCTTTATCGCCAATGCGCGCTTTGTCTTTGAACTGGAGAAGGGAAGACGCCAACTGCGCGAGCTGGCTGAATTGTTTCAGCTGAGGCTCGTTGGCTTCGTCATGCGCGACGCTGTCCAGAACGCAAAGCGACCCCACTCGCTCGCCCCCCACGATCAAGGGAGCCCCAGCATAAAAGCGGACCTTCTGATCGCCTGTCACCAGCGGATTGGTGGCAAAGCGCTCATCGCGCGTCGCGTCACGCACGACAAGCGGTCGATCCGTGTCCTGTGCAATCGTATAGGCGCAAAAGGCAATCTCGATCGGTGTGCCTTCGATGTCGCTGCCGACACGAGAGTAAAAATGCTGGTCGGTATTTGTGAGCAACGACACGAAGGCGATGGGTGTTTGCATGATGCTGGATGCGAGCGACGCAATCGCATCCATATCCTTGTCTTTTCGCGATGTCGGGAGCAGCTCGAGTTGATCGAGCGCATCGAGGCGCGCGTCGTCATTCAACACGTCCACGACATGCTGAGGCAAATCCCCAATGCTTCGCGCTTCCTCAGTCAACCCCGAATCGTCCTGCCCTTCCGCCCTGAAGGTAGGTGAAAAGTTTCACAGGAAAAGGGTCATGCGCGACACGCGCTGCCGTTTGTCGCGGGAACTATCGCGGTAGCTTCCGCATTGGCCAAAGATAATTCATTTGTTTCAAGGCAAGAGGCAGCGAAATGGAAAAAAAGGTAGAGCCGGAAAAGGCTCGGCAGGGAAAGCTTGGACAGCCCGTTCTGATCGTCCTTATCTGCGGACTTTTATTGGCTGCCATCGCGTGGTTCGGAAGCGAAATGTTCGGTCAGGCCATCGATCCACAGGATGAAAACGCTCCCCCGGCCTCGACGCAAACCGAGCCTGCCGGCAACAGCGCTTCGCCGCCCGCGACCAACTAAACCGGACACGACAGCCGTGGCTGTCGAATGGATGAGTGGATTGACCGGCTGCTCAACCGCTGACCTCGCTGTTGGGCGGGGTCAGAACTCGCAAAGCCAACGGATGGATGCGGATCACTGTTTCGCGGGCCATGTCGCTGATTTCGCCATCCATCGCGCAGCGATAGGGATTTCGACGCCGCCCGCGAACGGTGAGCTTGAGCGCCTTGGTTTCGTGGATTTCCACGCGTGGACTGGATTTCCAACGCCCAAGCACAAGATGCAGCACAAAGCTGATGATCTCCCGCGTGGTTTGCCCCTTCGTGATGTATACCCCAAGCAGCCCCTGATCGAGGCGATCCGCGTAAGGCAGATGGCCTTCTCCAAACGGATTGTTGGAAACACCGATCCCGGCTGTGCGCACGATCAATTCGGCGTTATCCATATGCAGGGTGATATGTACTCTCGGCGGCTGGAATATCGTCAGAAATGCCGCGCGCATCGACGCCCTGATCTTTCCCAATCGCGAGGCATACTCCATCTTGTCGCGTAGCTCGATCAGCTTTGCATGCAGCCCGATCGAGAACTGATGAATGAACGGCTTGTTGTTGGCCGAAGCGACATCCACCGATCGCAGCTCACCGGAAGCAAAAGCTTGAATGGCTGCATCGAGATCGAGCGGTATCTGCAGACTGCGGGCAAAAAGGTTCATCGTTCCCGCAGGCAAGACGGCCAGTGCGCGGGGTGTATCCATCAGACATGCAGCCGCGGCCGAGATCGTTCCGTCACCGCCGCCGGCAATTACCACATCAACATCTTCGCGCTCACTCGCGGCCTTTAAAGCCTGCGTGATCCCCTTGCCCGACACTACTTGCGCTTCGAACCGGTGGCCGGCTTTTTCGAGAGTCTGTTTTGCGCGGGCAATGAACGCATCAAGGTCGGTGGTACGTAGTGTGCCGCCGTCCTCGTTTAAAACCGCCAGAAAATACATCTTTACGATTTCCCACCGCGTCGAGTTCGCGCGCCAAGCGCAGGGCTCTGCAGCTATATCGCGATTGCGCCAAGAGATAGGCAATTTCTGCGGCTTGGTGAGAGGCGAGCATCCTATTTTTCGGCGTGCGCGGACCAGCCTGCCCATGTGAAGCGCATTTACCGCTCACGTTGCGGCATCGAAAAACTCTTGGAACGTTTTGGAAAGGCCGCCGTTTGCTCCTCGGAACCACATGTTCAGCACCTGACCAAGTGTTTGGGAAGTTGAACCAAATACAAAACCAAGGAGAGCTTCTATGATCCGCAAGCTTCTAGCAACAACCGCTATTGCAACTGTAATCGCAACCGGTGCCTTTGCGCAGTCGGGCACAACCACGACCGATCCTGCTGCAACTCCGGCACCCGCCGAAGCGCCAGCTGAAGCCGCCGTTGCACCGGCTGACGGCCAGCTCGCCAGCAATTTAATCGGCGAAACCGTTTACAACGGCACGGGCGACGATGCTGAAACGATCGGCAAGGTGAATGATTTGGTTATGAGCGACAGCGGCCAGATCGAATCGATCATTGTCGGCGTTGGCGGCTTCCTGGGTATTGGCGAGAAGAATGTTGCTCTCTCCTATAACGAGGTCGACTGGGCAGAGCGCGATGGGGATCGCTGGATCGTCGTGGCGACCACGGCAGATGCTTTGAAGGAACTGCCGACCTTTGATCGTCGCGCATATGATGTGGCACCGGCCGCAGGCACGACGCCAGAAGGCACGGCTCCGGCAACTGGTAACGCCCCAGCCGCAACAGGTGGCGCTATGGCACCCGCCGATGGCACCACGACAGCACCTGCTGACGGTGCAACCCCTGCGCCTGCAACGGATGCTGCGCCTGCGGATGGTGCGGCAACTGACACTGCACCAGCTGCCGATACGACAACGGCGGCTCCCGCAGCCGATACGGATGCAGCCGATACGGATGCAGCTGTTGATCGGACGACCTTGACTGCGATTCCAGCTGAAGAGCTGACCTCGGAAAATCTCGAAGGCACGACCGTTTACGGTGCTGACGACGCAAATGTCGGCGACATTGGCGACATCGTCATGACCGCAGATGGCAAGGTCGATGCCGTGATCATCGATGTCGGCGGTTTCCTGGGCATTGGCGAAAAGCCGGTTGCCGTTGGCTTCGACGACCTTGAGTTCATGCAGGATGAAGATAACAATCGCTATCTCTACACGAACTTCACCAAGGAGCAGCTCGAAGCCCAGCCGGAATATAACGCCGACACATGGGAAAATGAGCGCGATCAGCAGCGCTTGATGAACAACTAATCAGTTCATTATTCAGAAAAGCCCGCGCTTCGGCGCGGGCTTTTGTGTTTCAGAAGCTTTCCAATTGGCCAGCGATCTGGTTGCATGGACAAGCTCGATCTTCAAGGGCAAGCGATGACCGAAATATCTGACTTCGAC
>JAFAGL010000145.1 GCA_023422735.1 Pseudomonadota bacterium | reverse complement strand
CATCGGCCAAAGCCTGCAAGCGGCGTTCACCGGCAAGCTTCACCTCCCCGTATAAAGTGTCGGCATGCGGCCGCGTTTCTTCGTCAAGAACCTTGCCGGGCGGCTGCGTTCCGTAAATCGCACGGCTGGAAAGAAACACGGCGCGCGCAACGCCGCTATTCTTCGCCGCTTTGAAAAGCTGCTCGCTGCCGTTGATATTGCGCAGCTTGAAACCTTCCGGATCATCGCCTTCGCCGCCTCGAAACCGCCCCGGAAGATGATCGAAGGCGGCATGAATAAAGTGGCTGGCACCGTTGAAGGCCGGCGACCAGTCGATCTCGTCGCCAAGACTTGCCGTCATGAAGGCAACCGGGCCGACGAAATCGCCCCGATGCGGCGCATTGCGCCCGATGACGCGCACATGATGGCCTGCTTCGATCAGCCCGTTGACGATAAAGCGGCCGACAAAACCCGTGCCGCCGGAAACAACAGAGATCGGAAATGTCATTGCGATGTTGAATTCAGAATCGGGTTAGGGAGCAGGTCGATATCGGGGATTGGAGATCCGTTTTTGAAAGCATGCCACAGATCGATGAGTGGACGCAGCTGGCCGGCTTTCGGATGATCGTTTTCCCATGGCTTTTCATACTGAAAATGCAGAACGGAAATCAACTTCCAGTTCCATAAGCTCGGCATGTTGAACCAGACATATTGCAGCATGTTGTCGAACACGGGCAGGCCGTGCCAGTGGGGAAAGAAATGTTCAAGAAAAGTCTGGTCCGTCCGCCGCCAGAATGTGTCGGGGGCGTCCAACCGGGCAAGCATCGCGTCAAATGTCATGCTGCAGGGTTTGGCAACAAAAACGCCGGAATTCAGGCGATGAAAGTCTTCAAGCCCCTCATAGACGTTGGGAGCCGCAGAAAACTCTGGATAATCAAATAATCGATCAATCGACCGCAGCACGAGCGTGTCGGCATCCAGAAAAACGATCTTATCGTATTCGGTAAGCTGCCACAGCCTGAGCTTGGCGAAATTGTCGAGCGGCGTATGGAATTCGGGCTTTCGACCCTTTGTGAAGGGAGCGTCACCATGCAGTTTTGCGCGGGCGTGACGCTCGTTAAACGCATCCGATGTCGGCAGCAGATCCGCCTGGACAAGCCGTGCGCCCTCACGCCTCAGCGTGTCCAGATCATGTCCCGCTACCCCGCCGGTGTGTAGGACCACAAGATCAGCTTGGGTGCCCGTACGCTTCAGCGAACGCAATAACACGCACGCGCCCAAGGCATAATCCGCATTGGTGACGAGGGTTACGAAGGCTTTATGCGAATGGGACAGGATCAGCTTACCGCTTTCAGGCGCTTGCCTTCCGGGTCGCGCTCCAATGTTGGCGCGATTTCCTTGGTCCAGGCCGAAACGGCAGGTATGCGGCTGCGATCAACGCGGTAGGCGTATTTCTGCGCCACTTCCATGACTTCCGAAAGCAACCCTTCTTCCAGTGTGATTGGATTGAGGCCGAGCGCCATAAACTGTTCGTTTTTGACAACGAGGTCGTTTTCGGCGGCTTCCTTGCGCGGGTTCGGAAGATAGGCAACTTCGCCGCCGGCAATACGCGCAACCATCTCCGCCAGATCGCGAACGCGGTGCGTTTCGGTCATCTGGTTGAAGATCTTGACCTTGTCGCCCTTGGCGGGCGGGTTGTTCAACGCCAGTTCGATGCAGCGAACGGAATCCTGAATATGGATGAATGCGCGGGTCTGGCCACCGACGCCGTGAACCGTCAGCGGATAGCCAATAGCTGCCTGGATCAGGAAGCGATTGAGCACCGTGCCGTAATCGCCGTCGTAATCGAAGCGGTTCACAAGTTGCTCATGCTTGCGCGTCTGCTCAGTATGCGTTCCCCATACGATACCTTGATGAAGATCCGTGATGCGCACGCCGTCATTCTTGGCGTAGAACTGGAACAGCAGCTGATCCAGGCATTTGGTCATGTGATAGATCGAACCCGGATTGGTCGGGTAAAGGATATCCTGCTTGACCGTATCTCCCGACATGGTCTCGATGCCAACCGGCAGATAACCTTCAGGGATAGCCGCGCCGATGGTTGAATAGCCGTAAACACCCATCGTGCCGAGATGCACGAGATGCGCGTCGAGCCCCACTTCAACCATTGCATTCAGCAGGTTATGCGTCGCGTTGACGTTGTTGTCGACGGTGTAGTTCTTGTGCCGGTCGCTTTTCATGGAATAAGGCGCGGCACGCTGTTCAGCGAAATGAACGATCGCATCCGGGCGTTCAGACGCCAGCCAGCTTTTCAGGACCTCGTAGTCCTTCGCGAGATCGATCAGGTGAAAATGGATCCGGCGCCCGGTTTCCTGATGCCAGATGCGTGTGCGCTCCTGGATCGAGTCCATTGGCGTCAAGGACTGAACGCCGAGTTCCGTATCAATCCAGCGACGCGAAAGATTGTCGAGAATATGAACTTCGTGACCTTGATCCGACAAATGCAGCGAAGTTGGCCAGCCTACAAAACCATCACCACCCAACACGGCAATTTTCATCGATTCGATCCTCGTCCTCTAGAACCGGCGTCCCTTAGCCGATTATTGTGACAGGATCACGCCATAGCACGGAATTCTATTTTTCGACGCCCGGATAGTTCGAATCTTTCAGCAGACTGGCAAGATGTGTGGTGTTCGAAACCAGCATGTCGATCGTCTGCTTCACCTTCTCCGGCGGCGAAGAAAATTCCTTGTATTCCTTCGATCCCATGGCTTCGCCGACCCAATATGCGCCACCATTAGCGGGAATCGTAAAACCGACATCGTTCAAAGCCTGGAAGCATTGGGCATGCACATTATGCGCGCCGTCCTCGTTGCCGACGACCGCGATCACGGCAACCTTGCCAGCTGCGGGCATGCGGCCCTTTTCGTCAGTTTGTGAAAGAAAAGCGTCCATGCGCTCCATCACGCGCTTGGCGACAGAGGAAGGCTGGCCCATCCAGATCGGCAATGCCAGAATGAAGATATCGGCATCGACCACCTTTTGGCGCAACGCCGGCCACGCGTCACCTGCGCCCATATCACTTTCCACGCCGGGTTTGATCTCGTGATCGAGCGCTCGTTCGGACGAGCAAGATACGCCGGCCTTTTCGAAGCCTTCGAACAGATCGTCGAGCAATGCCTGCGTCGACGAACTTTCCTCGTTTGAGGAGGCTTTCAAGGAGCAGTTCAGGGCGAAGGCTTTTAAATCGGCCACGAAATCTTCCTCCAGCTGATGGGTTGTGGCAACAACGCGGCCTCCTTCGCTTCGTTGCGAAAGCTGCAAACATCATCCTGACAAACCGTGGTCGCAGGGCTTTAGGTGATTGGTTGACGCCTCTTCCCCTTGCCGCAGACTCTCACCATATTGGCACAATGGCCAAATCACCTTCCCGCAATGCGCCTTCGGGTCCGAAGAAGCGCGGCAATCCGCTGACTGATTATCTGGACGCATCCGAACCGCTACACCGTAGCGCCGAACAGGATGTCAGTTCTGACGAGGATCCTGTGGACGCGGCGGACGATGCCGCGCGCGATGGACTTGCTGAAGCCCCTCAGCCGGATTTGAACGGCGCACCATTGTCCGGTTCGATCAGCGAATGGGCCAATCAGATCGAGAAGGAAGCGCAAGCAGCTCCCAAAAAGGCTAAAGCTCCGAAAAAGATCGCCGAACGCTCGTCTTCCGCGACGAAGTCGGCACGTGGGACTTCCATGGGCGGTGCGGCCACGCCGAAGGAGCGCGCGGCTGCGGGCCTCAACCCGGTGGCCGGCATGGATGTCAGCCTGGAAGATGCCGATAAGCTGAGCAAATCGGGCGTGACGGCGACAGTTGCTGCACTGTCTGCGCTGATCGAGAGCGGCAATCCGCTGCATAAGAACGGTGTGCTGTGGACACCGCACCGCCCTGCCCGTCCGGAAAAATCGGAAGGCGGGATCACGCTGAAGATGGCGACAGACTTTAAACCGTCGGGCGACCAGCCCACTGCGATCAAGGATCTGGTGGAAGGTGTCGCGAACCAGGATCGCACCCAGGTGCTGCTCGGCGTCACCGGTTCGGGCAAGACCTTCACCATGGCCCAGGTGATCGAGGCGACCCAGCGCCCGGCCCTGATCCTGGCGCCCAACAAGATCCTGGCCGCGCAGCTCTATGGGGAGTTCAAGAGCTTCTTCCCCGACAATGCGGTCGAATATTTCGTCAGCTATTACGATTATTACCAGCCCGAGGCC
>JAFAGL010000135.1 GCA_023422735.1 Pseudomonadota bacterium | reverse complement strand
CCCAGGCGAGCTTGGGGTCGACCTGCAGGTCGAGCATGCCGTCGGGCTGATCGGCAACGATCTCCTGTTCCGAAAAACCGTAAAAGCGCATCAGCCAGTCCGCCTGATACAGCCGATGTTCGCGCATCAGCGGCGGCTTCATCAGCGGCAGCGCGGAAGATGCATCGGGGATCGGGCTGAAGGCGGAAAAATAGATGCGGCGCAGATGATAGGAGCCGTAAAGGCGCGCGCTGGTTTTCAGGATCGTCGCATCGCTGGTGGCATCCGCGCCGACGATCATCTGCGTTGATTGTCCACCTGGCGCAAATCGCTCTCGGCGCTTGGTCTTCAGGGTGGGTTCGGCTTTTTCTTCAATGCGCGCGCGCAAGCTGGCCATCGAAAGGCGGATCGTCTCCGGTCGCTTTTCCGGGGCCAGCCGTTTCACGCCCTCATCGGTCGGCAGTTCGACATTGATCGACAGCCGGTCGGCATATTTTCCCGCTGCATCAAGCAATTCCGGCGCGCATTCGGGGATCGTCTTGAGGTGGATATAACCGCCGAACCTGTGTTCCTCGCGCAAGCGCCGCGCGATCTCCACCATTTCGCCCATCGTCTCATCCGGCGAGCGGATCACGCCGGAAGACAGGAACAGGCCCTCGATATAGTTACGCTTGTAGAAGTTCAGCGTGAGTTGCACGACCTCATCAACCGTGAAACGCGCCCGCTTCACATTGGAAGACGAGCGGTTGATGCAATAGCTGCAATCATAGATGCAGAAATTGGTCAGCAGGATCTTCAGCAGCGAGATACAACGCCCATCCGGCGCATAGGCATGGCAAATGCCCGCCCCTTCGGTCGAGCCTATCCCGCCGGATTTGAGCGAATTGCGTTTCGCGGCTCCCGACGAGGCGCAGGAAGCGTCATATTTGGCGGCATCCGAAAGGATCGCCAGCTTTTCACGGGTGCTGAGAGAGGCCATATGTTCATAATATGTTCTCTCAGGAAACGTTCCAAGTCATTTCTGGCCGGCGCTGCATCATCCTGACAGATCTGGCAGGATGATGCGGACGGCGGCAGGGTTCAGCCTGCGATGTCGATCACGCCGCAGTCGCCCGTTTCAGCGCCAAAGGCGAGGCGGCGTTCATCCTTGTCCCAGACCATGGAGGAGATCGGCCCTTTGCCTTCGCGCTTGAGCAGGATTTCCTTGTTGTCGGCGATCCGCACCGCGAGGATCATGCCGTCCGCATAACCGATCGCCAGAATTTCCTCGCTTGGATGAAACGCAACCGCGGTCACCATCGTGTTGCCCCTTGTGCCGAGTTCAAGCGGCGGCTTGCCCATCGGCCCGTCCTTGTTCTGGAAAGGCCAGACGATTGCCGCTGGCGCGCCGGACGATGCGAGCCAGCGCCCTTTGTTGCTCCAGGAAAAGCTCTTGATCTTGGCTGGATAGCCCGTCATGCGCATATGGCGGCCATCCGCCAGCTTCCAGCCATGCAGCGCGTTTTCCTGCATGGTGGTGACAAGGAATTCGCCATTTGGTGAAAATGTCACGCCCGTATGTGCGCCCGCCCATTCCAGTTCCGCAGGCTTTCCTTCCGTTCCGGGAAAGTGCAGCGTCACGCCATTATAGCGCGCGACTGCGAAACGAAGACCTTTCGGTGCGAAGGCCAGGCCCTCCACAGAGCGGGGATGGTCGAACTGCCGAACCGTTCCGTTCGCAAGCTTGGCATAAGCCGTGCGCCCGCTGGCAAAGGCGACCACACCTTGCGGGCCGGCGGCGACCGATGAAATCCATTTGCGGGGCACTTCATGCACCACCTCCACCGGTTTGTCGCCGCCCGAACGGCAGATCTTGCCATCTTCGCCGCCTGTCAGCAGCGATTTGCCGGTTTGATCCACGACGCTGCATAACAAGCCGTCGTGAACTTCCGTCCATTGATGGCCATGGTCGAGCCGATGAACCACGCCGTCGGCAAGGGCGAAATGCGGCACGCCGTCGAGAAAAACGACGGCCAGGCAATGACCATCAAGGTCAAGCGGTGCAACTGTCGGCATGTGTCTCAGGCGGCCTGGCAGGCTTCAAAGGTACGGCTCAGCTTTTCGCGATCCAGATCGCGACCAATGAAGACAAGCCGCGTTTCACGCTTCTCATCTGCCTTCCACGGCCGCTGATGGTCACCTTCCACGATCATGTGGACGCCCTGGACCACGTAACGGTCCGGATCGTCCTTGAGGGCGATAATGCCCTTCAAGCGCAGGATATTGGGCCCGTCGGTCTGCGTGATCTTGTCGAGCCAGGGAAAGAAGCGCTTCGGATCCATATCGCCGGCGCGTAGCGAGATCGACTGCACCGTTACATCGTGGATCGGCGACACGTCGCCATGGCTATGATGTTCATGCGTGCAATCGGGCCCGCATTCGTGATCGTGATGATGGTCATGATCGTGCCCATGTGAATGGCCATGTGCGTGATGATCGTGGTCGCAATCGGGGCCGCAAACATGATCGTGGGCATGATCGTGGTCATGCGCGTCTTCAAGGAAATGCGGATCGTTCATCAAAACGCGGTTCAAATCGAACGCGCCGCGATCCAGAACATGAGTCAGGTCCACGCCCGATCGTGTCGTGCGATGAATCTTGGCTGCAGGATTGATGGCGCGGATCGTGGCTTCCACTTGGCGCAGTTCCTGATCGGTGACGAGATCGGTCTTGTTGACCAGCACCACATCGGCGAAAGCAATCTGGTCTTCGGCCTCGCGGCTGTCCTTCAGGCGCAGCGGCAGGTGCTTGGCATCGACAAGCGCGACGACGGCGTCGAGCCTGGTTTTCCCGCGCACATCGTCATCCATGAAAAATGTCTGTGCCACGGGCACGGGATCGGCAAGGCCGGTGGTCTCCACCACGATCGCATCGAAGCGGCCGGGCCGGCGCATCAACCCTTCCACCACGCGGATCAGATCGCCGCGCACCGTGCAGCACACGCAGCCATTGTTCATCTCGTAGATTTCCTCGTCGGATTCCACGATCAGGTCGTTGTCGATGCCGATTTCGCCGAATTCGTTGACGATCACCGCGTAGCGCTTGCCGTGATTTTCCGAAAGGATGCGATTGAGAAGCGTGGTTTTACCTGCACCGAGATAGCCGGTGAGAACCGTGACGGGGATCTGCGCGGGCGCCTGATTGACGGCATCGCTCATGGCGAACCTCTCCGATGTTATAGTGTTTCATTGCCCATATAGGACGATGATGTGACGATTGCACGGGCGATCTGCCGTCAAACGCAAATCAAATCGCTTCAATCGAAGATCGACAGATCGAAACGCGCGACATCGTCCAGCAATTCGATGAAACCGCGCGCGGCATTGTCGAGCAGCCGGTTGCCCAGTTCGGCTGTGGCCTCGCTTGCATTTCCCGTCACGCCGTCTGCGGAAAGATCGCTCATCAGCCAGCCAAACGCATGTGGTCCGTAAGCGCGCAAATGTTTGTAGTCGGCCAAGAAATCGCTTTGCCGCGAGATGAAATCGCGCGCCTTGGTCATATCGACGAGATCGGGACGTAGCGCCAGCATCACGGAAGTTTCGATCAGCCCGCCATGGATTCCGATCGCCTTTTCTTGCGGTGAAACCAACCCTTCGGGCAGCGCAAACCGGGTCCAGCTCGTTGCCACTGCCAGCATCCTGAAGCGCAAGCGCAGTTCGGTAGCCACCACCGTCATCAGCGGGGAATTGCCGCCATGCGCGTTGAGCATCACCAAACGCCGAATATCCATTCTGGCCAGGCTGGCGCCGATCCCGATCCAGCGTTCCACCGCTTCGCCGTAAGAAAGACTCTTCGTGCCAGCCACGTGGAGATGCTCCGGCGAATAACCGATGGTTTCGATTGGCAGGAAATGGACCGGGGAATTGTCCGGCAACAGGGCGCTGACACGCGCCACCATGCCTTGGGCAATGATCGAATCCGTCTCAAACGGCAGATGCGGGCCGTGTTGCTCGGTTGCACCCAAAGGAAGCACCGCGATCGTCAAATTTCGTTTGTCGGCTTTTGTTTCCGTCATCTGATTGTAACATCGCTGTGTCAGGCAGGTCTTGCCGTTGACGGATCGCCCTCGCAAAGCGCGGGGGTTATCCGGGTAAGGGTCCTACAAGGCGCAGGATGCAGGGGCGGTCAAGCGATCCCAAGGGGGAAAGATGGCGAAAGCTGAAAAAGGTTCGGTTTTGACGCGGTTGCAATCCACGGCACGTTTGTCGCGGACGTCACTCGCGTCGCGGTTGCTGGCACATGGTTTTTATGCGGGGCAGGAACAGATCATGATGGTGCTTGCGCGGCATGAAAACCAGACGCCGAGCCAGTTGGCGGCCCGTTTGGGTGTTCGCCCGCCTACCATCACCAAAACCATTAATCGCCTCGCAAGTCAGGGCTTCCTTACCAAATCTCCTTCCACCGAAGATGCTCGCCAGGCGCATATAACCTTGACGGGAAAGGGCCTCGAAGCGATCAAATCGATCGAAAAGTCGATGCGCAAAACAGAAAAGCTCGCCTTGAAGGGGCTCGACAAGAAGGATCAAAAGACGCTTTCCAAGCTTTTGAGCAAGATCGAATCCAATCTGTCCGGCGGGATTGTCGACGCGGAGGTGGATGACGTCGTCGAACTCGAAGAACCCGTCGCGGCACCCTAGGTTTGCCGCACGCGCGCGTTTCCAGCCCCGCGATTCACAAAAATGGTTCCGTCCGGCGTGTTGCCATGCCATAAGCCGCACTAACCGATTTAACGGGCGGCAGCGCCCTCGCGTTTGGCTTGGAGGGAGCGCTGGCGCAAAAAATCAAACTTTCGACGATTGCGGACGCGCTGGGAGTTTCCACGGCCACCGTTTCGCTCGCTTTGCGTGACAGTCCCCTGGTCGCCGGTTCGACCCGCGAACGCATCAAGGAACATGCGCGCGAGATCGGGTACATTTACAACCGCCGCGCCGCGTCTTTGCGCACGTCGCGCTCGGGCATTGTCGGTGTCGTGGTGCATGACATCATGAATCCGTTCTTTGCCGAAATCCTGCGGTCGATCGAAACCGAGCTCGATCGCAGCCGACAGACCTTCATCCTGTCGAACCATTACGACCAGCTCGAAAAGCAGCGCACCTTCCTCGATACGCTTTTGCAACTGGGCGCGGATGGCGTGATCATGTCGCCGGCCATCGGCACGCCGTCGCAGGACGTGCGCATGATCGAGGAAAACGGCCTGCCTACGGTGCTGATCGCGCGTGATGTGATCGGCGCGAATGTTCCGGTGTTTCGCGGCAACGATGCGTTCGGCGTGGGTTTGGCGACCGACCATCTGATTTCTCTCGGCCATCGCCGCATCGCCATGGTTGGCGGCACGGATCAGACATCGACCGGGCGCGACCGCTACCAGGGTTATGTTTCATCGATGGAAAAGGCGGGGCTGGCGGTGGATCCGGCCTGGCGCATCGATGGGCCGCGCACCAAGCAGGCAGGCTTTGAAGCCGCGTCGCGCTTTCTGGCCTTGGAAGACAAGCCGACGGCTGCAGTGTGCTGGAATGATCTTGTCGCCATCGGATTGATGAACGGCATTGCGCGCGCAGGTCTTGTGCCGGGCGTCGATGTGTCGGTGACCGGCTATGACGACCTGGAAGAAGCCGCGATCGCAACGCCCGCTTTGACTACGGTCTGGAATGGTCAGCGGGAAGTCGGCAGACGAGCCGCACGCGCTTTGCTGGATCGCCTGAACGGGGCGGCAGTCGATCTGCCGCAAAGTCTGATCACGCCTGAACTGCATGTGCGGCAATCCACCGGCAAGCCGGTCGAGCGCAAATAAAAAAGCGGCCAGCAGGCCGCTTTTTTATCATCAGTCAACCGGATTTAATTCAGTCCACACGGTCAAATATGCCAAGGCCGCGTTCATTGCGGGTGTCGGCAGGCACGCTGGCATTGTTGTCGAACACCGAACGGATCTGTTTCTGGCCTTCACCCTGACGCATCACCTTGCCGATGGATGCGGTCGTGCCACGGTCGATATTGCCGCCATAAACGTCGGAAGAGGTCGAGGTGTCCATGCTGCGCTGGAAAATTCCGCCCTGATCGAACGGCGCAGCGCCTGCCTGTGATTTGCCCATGGGTTGTGCGGAAGCGAAGCCGGCTGAAAGGGCGAGCGCGGCAACGGTCAAAGTAGCTGTCTTCGAAAACATAACTAATTCCTTTTTAATTTGAATATAAACGCGATCTCTTTTTTTGATGCGCGCTTCAGATACGAAAGAGGCAAATATAAGTTTCGTAAAACAAACGTTATCTCTATGTTATTCGTAAAAACAGCGGGCCCATTGGACCCGCTGTTGAATTGCCGAACAGGGCAATTCTTACATGGCGTTGACCTTCTTACACACGTTCAACGTGGATTCTGGCAGGTCACGCTGCTGTGCGGTGAACTCGTCGGAACAACCGGCTGCTACAGCTTCCTGTTCTTCAGGCGTCAAACCGTTCCAATAGGTCATGATTTCCTCATCGGAGCGCATGGTACCCATGGAGCTGTCGGTGTAGAAATTGCCGATCACTTCATCGCTCGGCAGTTCCGGCGTACCGCGCTGGGTCGGTTCTGGCGTTGCCTCCGATCCGCCTTCCTGGGTCGGCGTTTCAACAGCCGTCTGGGCGAAAGAAGCGCCGGCGAGGCCCGTGGTCATGGAAGCAGCAAGAGCGAGTGCGAAAAGCTTGGTCTTCATAACGAATTCCTTTCATGATCTTGTTATGACCATCGTAGCGGACGATCACCCACCCAACGCTACTTCTTCGGCAAGGTTCCCGCTTGTTCTATGATCGCTGCCGCGAAGTTTCGCGCAAAAGCCGATGAGCCCGCTTGAACCGTCCCGACGGGAAAAGGAGACTGGAAATGACTGTCGACCGTCCGCTTGTGCTGGCTACCGGAAAGCTGCTCCAATATGGGGTCGATCGCCTGCGCGATTCCTTTGACGTGCTTGAACTTGAGCGATCCGATCCAGGCCTCGTTTCGTCAGGGGACCGGCCGCGCGTGCGTGCAATCGCTGCCGGCCTGTCTCCCACGCCGGCAGATTTCATCGATGCATTCCCCCAGTTGGAGATCATCGCCAGTTTCGGCGTCGGCTATGATGCGGTGGATGCCAGACATGCCGGTCAGAAAAACGTGATGGTGACGAACACGCCGGATGTTCTGACCGAGGAAGTGGCCGATACCGCGATCGCACTTCTTTTGAACACTGTGCGCGGCTTTTCCCGCGCGGAGCGCTGGTTGCGCGATGGCCACTGGCCGGTCGAACGCGCATATCCCTTGTCGAAAGGCACGTTGCGGGAGCGC
Source organism: Pseudomonadota bacterium (assembly GCA_023422735.1). Lineage (GTDB taxonomy): Bacteria > Pseudomonadota > Alphaproteobacteria > Rhizobiales > Rhizobiaceae > Tianweitania. Next base: position 1,495 of record JAFAGL010000135.1, on the reverse strand, counting down.
CGCGTGGGTATTTTCGGCATGGGGCGCATCGGACAGGCGATTGCGCGTCGCCTGGAAGGCTTTGCGGTCGAGATCGCCTATCACAACCGGCGCGAAGTCGAAGGTGTTTCCTACAGCTATTACCCGTCCCTGATGGAACTCGCTCAGGCTTGCGACACGATCATCAATGTCGCGCCTGCAACCGGGCAAACGCGCAATGCGATCAATGCGGAGGTTCTTCGCGCATTGGGCCCGCAAGGCGTTTTCATCAATATCGGACGCGGCACGACGGTTGACGAGGCTGCTCTGATCGAGGCGCTCCGGACACGCCAGATCTTTGCCGCCGGGCTCGATGTGTTTGTTGATGAGCCGAACGTGCCTCAGGCCCTGATCGACCTCGACAATGCGGTCTTGCTACCGCATCTCGGCTCGGCGTCCTTGCATACGCGAAAGGCCATGGCCGACCTTTTGGTGGATAATCTGGAAAGCTGGTTTCGCGAACACAAGCCGCTCACGCCGGTGCCTGAAACCGCGCATGTGATCCGAAATGTCTCGTGAATTTGGCTGCAGTCAGCGGGCCGCATAAGCGCGAACCGCGTCGCCAAACGCCTTGAACAGGCGCTTGGACGCGTCGTCGCTTTTGGCCCAATATTCGGGATGCCATTGCACGCCGACCGCGAAGGCTTTGGCGCCGATCACCGAAACCGCCTCGACGGTTCCGTCTGGCGCCACGGCTTCAACCTGTAATTGCGAGCCCAGCCGGTCCACAGCCTGGCGGTGCAAGCTGTTGACCTTGATTTCTCCGGCCCCGAACACGCCGGCAAGACAGCTGTTTTCAGCGATATGCACCGGTTGGGTGATGCCGAAGCGCACATCCTGTTCGTCGCTTTCAGGCGAGCGATGGTCCATCGCCCCCTCGCGTTCCTGAATTTCCGTTGCCAGCGTGCCGCCCAGCGCGACATTCATTTCCTGGATGCCGCGGCAAATGGCCAAAAGAGGGACGCCGCTTTCGATCGCCTTGCGGATCAGCGGCAGCGTGGTCTGGTCGCGGTCACGGTCATAAGGGCCGTTGGCTTCCGTTGCTTCCTGCCCGTAATAGGAAGGATGCACATTGGATTTCGAGCCGGTGATCATCACACCGTCGACGCGTTTCAGGAGCCCGTCGAGATCGAGCCGCTCGCCCATGGCGGGCACCATCAGCGGCATCACGCCGCCAGCCACGAGGGCTGCTTCCAGATATTGATCCGGTGTCGCATGCCAGTCATAGGCATCCAGCTGGCGCTTGTCGGTCGGTACAACGACGATTGGCATGCTCACGGTCAAATCTCCCGCAAAAACACGATGGCCCTGAAGCCGGAGCCGGCACGGTCTGGTTGTTTGATCAGCTGCCGCCGAAGAAGGATGCGAGCCCGCGTCCGGCAGCAATTGCGGCGTACGCCAGAGCGCCGAAATAAACAACAGTGACGATGAGCATCAGATAACCGAGCAACACGAAAATTCCATCACGCTGCGAAAC
>JAFAGL010000053.1 GCA_023422735.1 Pseudomonadota bacterium | reverse complement strand
AAAAGAACGCCGATACGGTGCTCGAAGAAATCGGCATCGAGTTCCGCGACGATGCCGAAGCGCTGGCGCTTTGGAAGGAAGCCGGGGCTGACGTCAAAGGCGAGCGGGTTCATTTTCCGCGCGGCCTGTGCCGAGAGCTGCTGAAAACCGCGCCATCGCGATTCACCCAGCACGCGCGCAATCCCGAGCGCTCGGTACAGATCGGTGGCGACGCAACGGTGTTCGCGCCCGTTTACGGTCCGCCCTTCGTGCGCGATCTGGATGGCAACCGCCGTTATGCCACGATCGAAGATTTCCGCAATTTCGTGAAGCTTGCGTACCTTGCGCCCTCGATTCACCATTCGGGCGGCACGGTTTGCGAGCCGGTCGATGTCCCGGTGAACAAGCGCCATCTCGACATGGTTCATGCGCATATGACGCTGTCGGACAAGCCTTTCATGGGCTCCGTCACCGCACCGGAGCGCGCCGAAGACACGGTCGCCATGGCTAAGATCCTGTTTGGCGACCAGTTCGTGAACGACAACACGGTCATCATCAATCTCATCAACGCCAATTCGCCGATGGTTTTTGACGAAACCATGCTTGGCGCGGCGAAAGTCTATGCCCGCAACAATCAGGCCTGTATCGTCACGCCGTTCATTCTGGCCGGCGCAATGAGCCCGGTCACGGTTGCCGGTACGCTGACGCAGGTGCTGGCCGAAGTTCTCGCCGGCGCATCCTTCACGCAACTCGTGCGTCCAGGTGCGCCGGTGCTGTTCGGCACCTTCGCCTCCTCGATTTCTATGCAATCGGGTGCGCCCACTTTCGGCACGCCCGAGCCATCGCTTGTGTCTTATGGTGCAGCCCAGCTTGCGCGGCGTCTTGGCCTGCCTTTCCGCACTGGCGGCTCGCTTTGCGCGTCCAAGATCCCGGATGCGCAGGCCGCCTATGAAAGCGCCAATACGCTGAATTCCACGCTTCTTGCCGGCACGAATTTCGTGCTCCATTCGGCAGGCTGGCTCGAAGGCGGCTTGTCCTCCTGTTATGAGAAGTTCATGATGGATGTCGACCAGCTCGGCATGGCGCAGAAGCTGGCCGAAGGTGTCGACCTCTCCGAAAACGGCCAGGCGATGGATGCGATCCGGCAGGTTGGCCCCGGCAGCCATTATCTCGGTTGCGATCACACGCAGGCCAATTTCCAGAGCGCTTTCTACCGTTCAAGCATCGCGGATAACAATTCTTACGAGCAGTGGCTGGCAGAAGGGGAGAAGACGGCGCCGCAACGCGCCAATGAGCTCGCGCGGCGCTGGCTGGAAAATTACGAGGCCCCGGCGCTCGATCAGGGCATTGCGGATGGGTTGAACGACTTCATCGCGCGCAAGAAAGAGTCGATGCCCGACGCCTTCACTTGAAAAGGGCCCGAAAACGGCCGGGCTAAAGTGGCCGATCTGATTCACAAGGAGGTTTGGCAGACGGTTTCCACGCGTCCGCGAAGCCGGTGAATTGACGCGATTACAAATGAAGCTGCGGGAACGGTGGTGCCTGGACGGAACCTGAGGCGCGGGTGATCATTGTGTGAACGAAAATACAATGTCCACAATGCGGTCTGCCCGCGAAAGGTCCAGAGAATGAAGCGCGTTCTTTCTTATACTGCGGTTGCAGCCGTCTTGCTTTTCGGTGCCGGCTGCATGAGCACCAACAATTCCGACACGCAGTCGGGTGGGTCTTCCGCGACAGCCGACAGTTCGGAACGTGGCGTTCCGGAAGTTCCGGCGGAGTAATAAAAAGCCCCGGTCGTCCGGGGTTTTTTTATATGGGCGCTGTCAGCCCCGGCGGCGTCTGCGGCCGCCGCCTTCACCGGTCGCGCCGCTTTCGTCCGCCTGCTTGTTTCGAAGCGGACCGATCCGGTCAGTGATCGTTTCGATGGTCGGACGATCGGCCTTCTTGTGCCCGTCGATTGCATCGCGCATCGCTTTCAAGTGCCCGAATGACGTGCCGCAGCAGCCGCCGATGATTTTCGCGCCAGCATCCACTGCTAGCCGCGCATAATCAGCCATCAGTTCCGGTGTTCCCGAATAATGGATATCGGTGCCTCGAAACTCGGGGATGCCGCAATTGCCCTTGACGATCACGGTGGCGCCCGGCCTGGCAGCGGTCATGTCGAGCAAGGACGATAGAATGTCGGAGGCTCCCACGCCGCAATTGGCGCCTACCGCTTGCGGCTCGTGCGGCAGTCCTTCAGCGACACCGTGAATATCCTTGGGATGCAGACCCATCATGGAGCGGCCCGCTGTGTCGAAAGATACCGTGTAGGTATATGGAAGTCCCACGCGGATTGCCGCATCGGCCGCCGCGCGTGCTTCCGCTGGTGCGGACATGGTTTCGATCCAGGCCACGTCGACGCCGCCGGCCTTCAAGCCTTCCATCTGCTCGACAAAGGCTTCCACAGCCTGATCATAGGTGAGGGCGCCGAGTGGTTCCAGCAACTCCCCCGTCGGGCCAACAGATCCTGCGACGATGATTTTTCGATCGGCTTTCTGCGCCACTGAACATGCGATTTCCGCGGCTTTCTTGTTCAGCGCGTGAACGCGATCCTGCGCGCGATGCAGCTTTAATCTGTGACGCGTGCCGCCGAAGGAATTCGTCAGGATGATATCTGCGCCGGCATCGACAAACCCCTGGTGCAGGGCAGCGATCTTTTCCGGTTGATCTTCATTCCAAAGCTCGGGCGCTTCGCCGGATTCAAGGCCCATATTGAAGAGGTTGGTGCCAGTCGCGCCGTCTGCGAGCAGGACACCTTTTTCCGCGAGCAATGCTTCAAGCGGATTGGCCATGGGAGTTCTCCGAAAGGTTGGGTCGTCAACGGGTAAAGAAATCGCTATGCGCGGTCAAGAAAAGTGCCGGTCACGCAAGGCCTGCGCGTAGGCCGAAGCTTCATGAGCGTGAATACGCGCGCTGCGGATAAGAGTATCGAAATGGCGGGTCAGCGTTCGAACCGGTTCGGTCGCGTTCAAAACGAGATACATGTCGCCGACATAGATTGCCGCGCGGATAGAGCCGAAAACCGTGTAGGGAATGGAATAGCGCTCGCGCCCGTCATACAAAAACAGGCGGAAGCTCGGATAAAGATCGTCCAGTAATCGAGCCATATGCGTGAGTTGTGCCTTGCGCTGTTCGGTGGGAAAGTCCGACCAGATCCCCAGGCCGCGCGCGAAGATCTCCAAAGTATGCTGCGGCATGCAGACTTCCATGTCTGTTTCCGGTCGCCGATTATAGTCAATCCGGGACAGCGTTTCATCAATCTGAATTTCGCTGTTGCGATTGGAACGTGCGGACTCATAGGCGATCAGTTCCTCGGTCCGCAGGAGGTCCGGCATGCCTGCAGGAACATAGCGAATTTTGGTGCCCGAAGCCTCTGCATGCCAGCGCGCCAGAAGGGCGCGATCGTTTCCGCCGAGCCCTTCTTCCATTTCGATATTTGCACGCAACTCGCCGGTCAGACCCTCATCCTGGCTGAGCCCAAGCAACCAGTCGAGCGATACCTTATGCCGTGCAGCGATATTGATGAGGGTTTCTGCGCGTGGCAAACGCGTAGTCGCACCCGACAAGAGTTGCGATAAAGCGGAACGGTCAAGCCCGACCTCAGCGGCAAAGGCGGACTGATTCTGCTCCTTGCGTGAAAGCAGGGATTTCAGCCGGTCGCGAAAAAGAGCAGAAAGATCTCGCTTGTCCATAAACAGAGCCTCGCAAGGTCAATTTTGTTCACTTTTCACAACATATGAAATTTTTGGTGCGCAGAATCAACTGATGTGCGCAAATGCTGCGTTGCAGCGTCTGGGTAATGCTGACACCATCCTGTCAGGAAGTCGGGGGACTTCTAAACGGGCAATGAGATAGTTTATGTCGAGCAAGCAAATTGCCGCGCGCAAACGCGCGCCGCAAATCGAATATCCGACTCTGGCGCTGATCGCAGGCTGTTACGCCGCATGGCTGTTAGCTGGTGCGCTGTTATGGTGGGACCACAAACTCCTGTCGCTGTTCATCCTGTCACTGGCCATCGCCATGCATTCCTCGCTAATGCACGAGGCAAGTCATGGGCACCCCACTCGGAAGGCGATCTGGAATGAGATTCTTGTGGGGTTGCCGATTGGGCTCGTTTATCCGTTTCGACGCTTCAAAACGCTGCATCTGCAACATCACGCGGATGAGAATCTGACCGACCCGTTCGATGACCCGGAAAGCTATTATCGTGCCCTGTGGCAATTTGCAGAACTTCCCGCCGTTCTGCGAACCCTGTTGGCCGTCAACAACACGATGATGGGCCGTTTCGTGCTTGGGCCGCTGCTTGCCAATGTCGCATTCCTCGCCACAGATTTGAAGCTGCTGCGCGCTGGCGACAAGGCGGTTCGTAAGGCATGGCTTCATCACCTGCTTGGTCTCGCTGTGGTCCTTCCGATTATTCATTACGGCTTCGGCATGCCGTTTTGGCTTTACGTTCTTGTGCCGGTTTGGCTGGGGCAATCCTTGATCGCCATCCGCACCTTTGCTGAACATCAATGGTCGGAACGGCCTGATGGCCGGACGGTAATCATCGAACGTTCGCCTTTGGCATTCTTGTTTCTCAACAATAATCTGCATCTCGTTCACCACAAGAATCCGACAACCGCATGGTACCGGTTGCCCGAGCTTTATCGCGCGCGCCGCGAGGAATGGCACCGGATGAATGGCGGATACGTGTTTCCCAATTACTTTGCGTTGCTGAAGGCGTACGCGTTTCGCGCCAAGGAGCCGACCGTACATCCCTTTCTGCGACGTTCGCGCGAGCTTGGCCGCGCGTTCCGGCCGCGACTTCGTTCGCATAGCGTGCATGGCAGCGGGACCGCGCCGGTTCCGGCCAAACCCTCCAACGACTAGTCACTTGTGTTCCGGGTTGCGAAACGTGGTTGAAAGCTCGACAAGGCGATCATGACGCTGATTGCCGCTTTCCCCATGTATGATTGGCCCGAGTGCCGGAGCGAGGTCGATCAACAATGGGCGCGTTTGCGAAGCGCGTTGATCGCCGAGGGACTGCCTGCGCCTGAGCGTCTGGCAAGGGAGATTGACCTTCACTCTTTGTGGCGGCATCCGGATCTCTTGATCGCACAAACCTGCTGGGGGCCGATGGGCCTGGGCTTGGAGGCTCAGGTTATCGTTCTGGGACAACCCGATTACAGCGATGTCGAAGGCGGGCAGGGCGCACTCTATTCGAGCGCAATCTTGATGCGAACGAAGGACGTGCAACATGCGCCCGCGCCGCAAGGCCGCGAAGCGCATTTGCCGATCAATGATATGCGCAACAAACGTCTGGCCTTCAATTCGCAGGATTCGATGTCAGGCCTCATTGCCTTTGAGCGCGATCTTGAAGCACAGGGCGAAAGCCGGGGGATCTTTTCCGAACGCGTGGAAACCGGTGGACATCGGCGCTCGATCCAGGCCGTCGCGCAGGGAAAGGCTGATGTCTGTTCGGTCGATTGTCGGAGTTGGGCGCTCGCGCAACGATTTGAACCGAGCGCCGAAAATCTACGTGTCGTTGGATGGACGGCAAAAAGACCTGGTTTGCCCTTCATCACCGCTAGAACGCATGCTTCGTGGGTTGAAAAACTTCGCCGCGCTCTTGCGGAGACTGGAATGCTGGCCGTGGAACCTACCGATGCGCAAAGGGTTGCCTTTTAAAGCAACCCTTTGGAGATCATCATGGAATTTCCATCCGTTTGGGCCTTGGCAACAGTACTCGGGCCGATCGTTCTGATTATCGTGTTCGCTTACGCCATTTTGCGCCGCAGACGTTTGTCGACGGCTGAACGCGTTGCGCAAAAGCAGGGGACAGAGCGCGCTTACCGCGAACCGGAAGAAATGCATTGAGCAATATCGAGGGAAGCGGAGAGACCGCTTCCCTGCATGCGAGACGGGTATTTAAGCGCGCATGCGCTCGGCGGCGGGGTCGAAAAGCGGCTCCACATTGATCCGTGCCTTGCAGCGTTTGCCGAGGATTTCGATCTCGAACAGACCTTCGCTCTCATCTTCCGCAAGGGCTGCGGGCACATAGCCCTGAGCCAGCGATTTCTGCACGAAATGCGCATATCCGCCGGACGTCACCCAGCCCACGACCCGCCAATCGCCGTCGCGTATCCCAAGGATGGCTGCCGCATCGCTGTCTTCAACTGACTTCGACCGGCCAATCTTTGGCAAGGCCGCTCCGCTCGCATCGAAACGCGGCGCGCCGTACCCATGTGGCTGCTCAACCGTGCCGTAATCCGTATCACCGATCTTTGCCCAGATAGGTTCATCGCCCATCACATCGGCATCGATCGCATCCACGATCAGCGAAACGCGGCGCAGCGTCGGCCCATTGGCTTTTTCGCGCGCTGCCTGCTCGCGCCCGATGAAGTCGTTCTTGTCCAGCTTGATAAACCGGTCCATGCCGCCCTCATACGGCCCATAGATCGGCCGCAACTCCCGGAACCAGGTCGGGAAGTTCTTTTCCAGGCGCATGGAAAGCAAAGCCCGCATTCCGAAATCGACAATGCCGAATTCCGCACCTGCCTCCTTGATCGCCGCATAAACCAGCCGCTCATAGGCTGGCTGCATCCAGATCTCGTAACCCAGATCACCCGTATAAGAGATGCGGTTTACCATGCAGGGCGCCCCGCCAACCGCCATCTCGCGGAAATCCATGAACCGGAACGCGGCATTCGAAACGTCCACATCCGTCAGTCTTGCCAGAACCTCGCGGCTCTTCGGTCCTGCGATCGACAAGCCGACAAGCGTCTGGTCAAAGCGATGGATTCGCACCGATCCATCTTTCGGCTGATGTTTTTCAAACCAGCGCATATGATATTTCGCGGCCGCCGATGATCCCCATATCATGAACCGCTCGTCGCCAGCCTTCGTAATCGTGAAGTCACCGATCAGCTTGCCAAACTCGTTCAGCATCGGCGTCAACACGATCCGACCCTGCTTCGGCATCCGGTTCGTCATCAAGCGATTAAGAAAATCCTCAGCCTCTTGTCCCGACACTTCATATTTCGCGAAATTGGCGATCTCGGTGACACCCACCCGCTCACGTGTCGCCCGAACCTCGTTTCCGACATGCTCGAAATCGTTGGAACGACGGTAAGACACGATGTCTTTCGGCTCGGTGCCTTCAGGTGCGAACCAAAGGGGTGTTTCGAGGCCCCAACTGTCTCCCATTACCGCATTCTGTGCTGCCATTTGGTCAAATAGCGGCGTGGTTTGTGCAGGTCGTGCAGCGGGCAGTTCCTCATTCGGGAAGCGGATCGAGAACCTGCGCGAATAATTTTCACGCACTTTCGCATTCGTATAACGAAGTGTCGCCCACTCCCCAAAGCGCGCAACATCCATGCCCCACACGTCAAACCCCGGATCGCCATTCACCATCCAGTTCGACAACGCCAACCCAACGCCACCCCCTTGGCTGAACCCAGCCATCACCGCACATGCGCACCAGAAATTGGTCAGCCCCTGAACCGGCCCGACAAGCGGGTTTCCATCCGGGGCGAACGTGAAGGGACCATTGATGATCTGCTTGATCCCGGCCTTCTCAATACCCGGGAAATGGCGGAATCCGACCTCCAGCGAAGGCGCGATCCGGTCGAGATCCGGCGCGAGCAATTCATGGCCGAAATCCCACGGCGTGGTCACCGGAGACCATGGTTTGCAAGCCTTTTCATAAGTTCCGAGCAGCACGCCATTGCGTTCCTGCCTTGTGTAGATCTCACCTTTGAAATCCATCACGCCGATCATTTCCCGGCCGGTGGATTTATTGAATTCCATTACTTCCGGAATGTCGTCCGTCAGGAGATACATATGCTCCATGGCCAGCAGCGGAAGCTCCAAGCCGACCATGCGTCCAACCTCGCGCGCCCATAGGCCGCCGCAGTTCACGACATGCTCGCAGCGCACGGTTCCCTGTTCGGTGATGACATTCCACGTTCCATCAGCATCCTGCGTCAACTCCTTGACCGGATTGCGCAAAACGATTTCTGCACCGAGCTTCTGAGCAGCTTTGGCATAGGCATGCGTGGTGCCGGAAGGGTCGAGATGACCTTCGACCGGATCCCACATCGCGCCGACGAAATTCTTCTCGTCCATGAGCGGAAACATTGCCTTCACTTCAGAAGGCGTGATCAGCTCGGTTTCCATGCCGAGATAACGTCCCTTGGCATGCGCAAGGCGCAGAAAATCCATGCGCTCCGGGCTGTCCGCCACCATCGCGCCACCCGTCAGATGCAAGCCGCAGGATTGGCCGGAAAGCTCTTCGAGTTCCTTGTAAAGCTGCACCGTATAGGCCTGCAGCTTGGCGACGTTCGGATCACCGTTCAGCGTGTGAAATCCACCTGCCGCATGCCATGAAGAGCCCGAAGTCAGTTCCGACCGTTCGATCAACATCACGTCGGTCCAGCCGGCGCGGGCAAGGTGATAAAGAACCGAACAGCCGACGACGCCACCACCGATGACAACCGCTTTGACGTGAGATTTCATGCGTTTAAGTCCGTACGATCAGGGTTTGATTGAAAAAGCTCATATGTTGATTCAAAAGTCCGTCGGCGCGCCACCTTCAGCGCGACGCTTCTCGACAAAGGCATCGAGTTCTTCGCGAATTGCGGGATCCATGGGCGGCTGCTCATAGCTTGCAAGCCTCTCCTTGAAGACACGGTTTGCCTTTTCGACCGCAGTCGGACTACCGGCTTCTGCCCAGGTCTCGAAATTGCGCCAATCCGACAAAACGGGAGAATAGAAGGCGTTCTTGTATCGAGATTGCGTATGTGGCGTGCCGAAGAAATGTCCGCCCGGGCCGACATCGCGAATGGCGTCAACCGCCAGAGCATCCTCTGAAAGATCAAGCGGTGTCAGATATTCAGCGACCATCTGCAACAGGTCTATGTCGAGCATGACCTTCTCAAACGATGCTCGCAAACCGCCTTCCAGCCAGCCGGCAGCATGCATCATGAAGTTGCCGCCGCCCTGGATCGCGCCCCAAAGCGAGAAAACGCTTTCATAAGCAGACTGGGCATCAACGGCGTTTGCAGCGCAGGTGTTGGACGTGCGGTAAGGGATGTTGTAGCGGCGCGCGAGCTGGCCTCCCACGATCTGCGCCTTCATGTATTCCGGCGTCCCGAAGGCCGGTGCGCCGGACTTCATATCCACATTCGAGGTGAAGCCACCATAAGCGACGGGGGCGCCTTTCTTCACCATTTGCGCGAATGCGAGCCCCGCCAGGGCCTCGGCATTCTGCTGCACCAGCGCGCCGGCAATGGTGACGGGCGCCATCGCGCCGGAAAGCGTAAAGGGAGTTACCACAACGACCTGGCCAGCAGACGACATCTGAATGATGCCCTCCATCATGGGAATGTCGAGCTTCAGCGGCGAGTTGGTGTTGATAATGGTGAAAACAGACGGCTCGCGCTGTAACTGCTCGTGGCTGATGCCGCGCGCGATGCGTGTCAGTTCGATACCGTCGACATTGCGCTCCTTGCCGAGCGAATAGATGTGAAAGACCTTGTCGGTGAGCGTGGCGAGATCGCGAATACATTCCAGGTGCCGCATCGAGGGGTGGATATCGATCGGTTCCACGGGATAACCGCCGGTCGCATGTAAGATATTGTGCGATTGCGCCAGTCGTAAAAAATTGCGGAAATCATTCTGATTGCCCGGGCGCCGCCCGCCTTCAAGATCCGAACAATTGGGCGCTGAGGCGACCATTGCGAAAACGATGTTGTTGCCCCCGAAGGTGATGTTGTGCGCGGGGTTGCGTGCATGCAGCGTGAATTCCGAAGGCGCATTGGAAATCAGATCGAGGATCATATCGGCGTCGAAGCGCACCCGGTCAGAACCGGGTCGAACATCTGCGCCATGCGCCTTCATGATCTCCTTGGCGCCTTCATGCAAAACGTCGACACCGATCTCTTTCAACACCCGCAATGA
>JAFAGL010000113.1 GCA_023422735.1 Pseudomonadota bacterium | reverse complement strand
TCGGTCAGGTTCACGGCATTGCCGGCGCCCACGATCACGAAACAGGCAACGGGAATGAAGAACAATCCGAGATACAGCAATACGTCCTTAAAGAACGGAAACGTCAGCGAAGAAGAGAACGGCGCCTGCCCGGCATACATGATAATTCCGGCCGCAACGGCCGCGATCGTGAACTCCACGGCCAAGCGCACTTTGCCCGATGCGCCCAAATGGCTTTGTTTCGTGACTTTCATATAGTCATCGTAAAAGCCGATCGCGCCAAATCCGATCGCCACGAACAACACCGCCCAAACGTAGAGACTGCCGAGATTGGCCCAAAGAAACGCTGATCCGAGAATCCCCGACATGATCATTAGGCCGCCCATTGTTGGCGTGCCGGCCTTCTTGAAATGGGTCGTCGGCCCGTCAGCGCGGATCGGCTGGCCCCGTCCCTGACGAATGCGCAGCGAATCGATAATGGTCGGCCCGAACATGAAAACGATCAGTGCGGAGGTAATGAGCGCGCCGCCAGTTCGAAAGGTGATGTAGCGGAAAACATTGAAAATGGAGAGGTCGTCGGCAAACTGGACGAGCAAAACAAACATAGATGATAGACCCCTCTGCGACCTGCCTCAGGCCACGGTACCGTCAGTATTGGCTGATTTCAGTTGCGCCAGCATTGTGTCAACGATCCGGGAAAACCCAATCCCCTTGGAGGATTTCACCATGACCACGTCACCGGAGCGTATGGCGTCCAGAAGTGGCGTTGTAATGTCTTCCGCGTCTTCACCATAGACTTTCGGAAAATCACCCGGCAGCGTATCGAGAAGCGCGCGCATATGCGGACCGGCGAGGAAAACGGCATCTACGCGCGAGGCCGCGATGACGCCTGCAAGTTCGCGATGCAGGTCTTCAGAGTTTTCGCCCAACTCGAGCATGTCGCCGAGAACCGCGATGCGGCGTCCGCCCTGTCCCGGCTGCGTCGTGTCCAAGAGAGCGAGCGCGGCCTGCATAGAGGCGGGATTGGCGTTGAAGCTTTCGTCAATCAGCAAAGCACTGCCCTCGTCGACCGGCAAACGGTGACGACGCCCACGCCCCTGCTCCGGCCGAAGACTGGACAAGGCGGCTGCCGCCTTATCCAGATCCGCGCCTACCAGATCTGCTGCGCCCAACACCGCCAGCGCATTTTGCACGATATGGCGCCCCGGCGCGCCCAGTGTCGCGACGATATCCTTGCCATTGACGGAAACCGCGATTTCGGATCGGTCACCGAACAGTTCCGCGTCACGCAGCCTTATATCGGCGTCAGGCGTTTCCCCGAAGCTCTTGATATTGCCGTGTCCCTTTGTGCGAGCAAGGTTGGCTAACAGCTTGAAACGCGGATCATCGCGATTGATCAGCGCCGTGCCTTCCAGTTCGAGCCCTTCGAATATTTCCGCCTTGGCTTCGGCGATCTCGTCCTCATCCCGGAAGAAGCCGAGATGAGCGGCACCTACCATAGTGATGATTGCTACATGCGGACGAACCATCTTGACCAAAGGCCGGATTTCACCGGGATGGTTCATGCCGATTTCGAACACGCCGAATTCCGCATCTTCGGGCATACGAGCCAGGGTCAGCGGCACACCCCAATGGTTGTTGAAGCTTTTGTCGGCGGCATGAACTTTGCCGGAAGCCGCGAGCACATGGCGCAATGCTTCCTTGGTCGAGGTCTTCCCGTTGGAACCGGTAACAGCGATGATCTTTGCATTTGTTCTGGCACGCGCGGCGACACCCAACATGCCAAGCCCGGTCAACACATTCGGAACCACGATCTTCGGGATCGTCAAACGACCAAGCGACGGCAATTTTCCTTGTGAAACCACCAGCAGAGATGCCCCGGCCTTGACGGCTGCGGTCGCGAAATCATGACCATCGAACTGGTCCCCTGCGACGGCAAAAAACGCATTACCTGGCTGCAAGGTTCGCGTATCGATGGAAATCCCGGTCACCGAAGATGGAAGCGAGCCAAACGGACGTCCGTTCATCGCTTCGGTCATGGCATCGCCGGTCCACAGCGCGCTCATGCCGCTTGCTCCGTCAATGCCGCGCGCACTTCCTCATGGTCGGAAAATGACAAGGTCTGCGCGCCGATCGTCTGCCCCTCCTCATGTCCCTTGCCGGCCACGATCAACGTATCGCCGGCGGCCAGCATAGCCACCGCTTCGCGGATCGCCTGCCGGCGATCGCCAATCTCGATCGCATTCGGTGCGGATTCCAAGATGGCGGCTCGAATGTCGGCAGGCACTTCCGAGCGCGGATTGTCGTCCGTGACGATCACGACATCAGCCAATCGGCTTGCAATTTCGCCCATGATAGGTCGCTTGCCGCGATCGCGGTCGCCCCCGCACCCAAACACCACGACCACACGTCCGGTCGTGAAGGGACGCACGGAAGTCAGCACATTTTCCAATGCATCGGGTTTATGGGCATAATCGACATAAACCGGCGCGCCATTTGCCGTGGAACCGACAAGATCGAGCCGTCCCGGTGCACCTTTGAGTTTTTCAAGTGCAGCCAGCGTGAGTTCAATCGGCATACCGGTGGCGATGGCCAGACCAGCGGAAACCAAGGCATTCGAAATCTGAAAATCCCCGGCCAGCGGCAGATCGATTTCGAAAATCCGTCCTTCCGCTCCGATTTCGGCGCGCTGGCGATAGCGTTCGTGTTCGACGCGCTTGAGCGTGAGTAATGCACCCTTGCGGCCAACAGTCAGTGCGCTCAGGCCAGCATCCTGCGCGGCTGTGATTGCGCGCTCGGCCCAAGGGTCATCGGCAAAGATCACTGCCGGCGCGCCTTTCGGCAATAGGACTCGGAAAAGCCGGAGTTTGGCTTCCAGATAATCCTCGACGGTCGGATGATAATCCATGTGATCGCGACCAAGATTGGTAAAAGCGGCCGCGCTGAGCTTCACCCCGTCGAGCCGGCGCTGATCGAGCCCGTGGCTCGAAGCTTCCATGGCAGCGTGCGTTACCCCGCCTTTGGCAAGATCGGCCAGAAGGTGATGCAGCGCAACAGGATCGGGCGTCGTCAGAGTTCCGTAATCGTTGCGCCCTGGCGCCACTACACCTGTTGTGCCGATGCTCGCAGCCTTGAACCCACCGAAATCCCAGATTTGGCGGGTAAAGGAAGCGACGGAAGTCTTGCCGCTAGTGCCGGTGACGGCCACCATCGATTGCGGTTGCGCATCGCCATAGAAATAGGCTGCGGAAAGCGAAAGGACGCGGCGCGGATCCGCGACCTTTAGAATCGGCACGCCGACACTTCCCGACACTGGAGCGTTAGGCACTTCGCCGGTTACAACCGCACTTGCCCCTTGCTCGACTGCAGAGGCAATAAATTTGCCACCATCTGTCTTGCTGCCCGTCAAGGCGAAGAACAGCGTTCCCGGCTTAACTTGGCGAGAGTCTGATGCAATCGAACTGACCTCGATATTGGAGACATCAACCCCAGGCGGAGCAGGAATGTCGACAAAATCCGAAAGCTTCATTGCGGTCCCGTTTGTCAGAGTTTGCGGCCACACCACAGGTGCCACCGCGCAGAATCATTGTGAACTTACCAGCAGTGGCGTGTCTTCTAGGCGGAAATCCGGCTGCACGCCCAAAAGCGGCGCGGACCGGCGAATGATGTTTTGAACGAGCGGCGCGGCATTCAATCCGGCCGTCGCGCCCATGCCCGGTTTTTCAGGCTTTGGTTCGTCCACAATCGTCAAAACAACGTATTGTGGATCATCCATCGGGAAGGCGGCCAGGAATGCGTTAAAGCGCACATCACTGGCATAGCGACCGTTAACCACCTTTTCAGCAGTGCCGGTTTTTCCACCCACCCTGTAACCCGGAACGGCGGCGCGAGAGCCGGATCCGCCGGAACCTTTCGTAGCATTCAACTTGTAAAGATAGCGCATGTTGTCGCTGGTCTGGGCGTGGATCACGCGCTTGGCGTTAGCCATCGCTTCGGCCTTCGCACGAGGCAGGAAAGTCGGATCGAATAGATATCCGCCATTCATCAGAGCCACCGCCCCCACCGCCGTTTGCAGCGGCGTGGTCGACATACCATGCCCGAATGAGATGGTGATGGAATGCACCTTCTTCCATACTTTCGGCTCACTTGGCCGCGCCACTTCCGGCAATTCGGTGTGCATGCGGTCGAGCAAGCCTAGACGATGCAGGAACTCGCGATGGCCATCAATCCCAACCACGTCGGCTTCCCGGGCGGATCCGATATTGGAGGAATAAATAAACACTTCCGGCAAAGTGAGAACGCGACCCTTGCCATGGAAATCGCGAATGGTCTGACGCCCAATGGTGATCGGCCTGCGCGCATCGAAGGTGGAATTCATGTTGACCATGCCGGAATCAAGCGCCATGGCGGTGGTAAAGCTCTTAATGGTCGAACCCATCTCGTAAGTACCCGCCGACATACGGTTCAGGCGGTCTTTTTCATGTGCGTTGTAAGGGTTGTTGGGATCGAAATCGGGCACCGAGCCCATGGCGATGACTTCGCCCGTCTTGGCGTTCAAAACCACAGCGCCCGCTGCAATCGCGTGATAGCGTTCGAGCGCGCGGGTGATCTCGTCATGCACGATATGCTGAACGCGCAAATCGATCGATAACTGAAACGGCGCGAGGTCTTTCGGCTGTGCAAGGCCGGTCGCCTGCAAGTCGGCAAGCCCCTGGTCGTCGATAAATTTCTCGATACCCGCAATCCCCTTGTTATCCACGTTCACAAGGCCGAGAATATGCGCTGCGGTAGAGCCACCTGGATAAAATCGACGCTTTTCGGTACGAAAGCCGAAGCCCGGAACACCGAGGTTCATGATATCGGCTTGTTGGCGCGGCGTGAGTTGGCGACGCAGCCAAACGAAACCGGCCCCACTCTTCAGCTTGTTGTAGGTCTGTTCATAATCGATGTCGGGCAAAACCGTGGCGAGCTTTTCCAAAGCTTCATCGGCATCGACGATGCGGCGCGGTTCGGCAAAAAGCGACGCCGTTTTAATGTCGGTCGCCAGCACCTCGCCATTGCGATCCACTATATCCGGGCGCGAGGCGGTGATACGCGGTGCCGGACCAGACCCTTCCTCAGGGTCCATCATGGCCAGTTGCGCCATCCGACCTGAAAGCGCCACATAAAGTGTCAGGAAAACACCCATCGTCATCAGCAATCGCGGCTTGGCGCGCGTGCCTAGCGTTTTACGTTTGCCTTCAACGACGATGCCGGTCTCCGGAGCCGTTCCGCTGAATTTCTTGCGCCATCTCCCGATCATGGTTTGACAGCTCCGGTGGTGGTCTTATCGATGCGCTGGAGCATTTCGGCAATCGAATCCACCGATGGATCAGGAATCTCCGGTGGCCGCTCTGGAATGGCATCCAGCTTGACGATTTGCTGCGGTTCGACCGGCATAAGGTTGAGCTCGCTCGCATAGGCCGCGGTCAATCGCTGGAGCCGCCCCGGCTGCGTCAACAGGCTCCAGTCGGCTTTGAGAATGGAAATCGTGTCTTCCTCAAAACGGATCTGGCGTTCGACACTGCGCAGTTGGTCAAACTGGTTTTCCGCGTCATGCTTGGTTTTGTAAGTGAAAGCTGCCGCTGCCACCATGAGACCGACCATCACCATATCGGTGGTCCGAAACATCATCTCAGTGGTTCCTCTCGACCTGGAGTTCGGGCAGCCTAGGAAGACCGAACAAAGAATAATCGGCGGCGCGCGAAGGCGCTTCGGTTCGCTCGGCGGATCGCAAACGGGCCGACCGTGCTCGCGGGTTAAGTTCTTCTTCCGCTTGCGAAGGAGATACTGCCGGGGCTGGGCGTTCGAATGTCAGAGATTGCGTCGCAACAATCGGCAAATGGCGTGACCCGCCGGCATGGATTGAACGATCAACCATGAAACGCTTCACAATTCTGTCTTCCAATGAATGGAAGCTCACAACAGTAAGAACGCCGCCAGGTTTCAGGATGCGCTCGGCGGCAAACAGCGCCTTCGCCAGTTCGCCGAGTTCATCATTGACGTAGATTCGCAATCCTTGGAAAACACGCGTCGCTGGATGGATCTTGATTTTGGGATTGCGACCCACCAGCTTTTCAATCGCATCAGAAAGATCACGCGTCCGCTCAAATGGTCGCTGTTCTCGCCGTTCGCCGATCATACGAGCAATCCGGCTTGCCTGCTTTTCTTCCCCAAGAATGCCGAAAATCCGGGTCAGGTCACCCGTCTTGTAGGTGTTTACCACCTCACTGGCGGTCATACCGGCTTGCGCCATGCGCATGTCCAGCGGGCCATCCCCGCGAAACGAAAAGCCGCGCTCGGCCTGATCCAGTTGCATAGAGGATACACCCACATCGAGCACAACCCCATCGACCAGTCCTTCGGAGTACTGGTCGAGGTTTGAAAACGTGTCCTGAACCAGACGCAAACGGCCATCCGCTCGTGCAACAAGTTCACCGCCAGCGCGAATGGCATCCGGATCGCGGTCGATCGCAACCACCTGTGCGCCCTTAGCCAAAAGCGCGCTCGTATAACCGCCGGCGCCGAAAGTGCCATCGATGAACACCTTGCCCTCAGCCGGCTTGAGCGCGGCAAGCACGCCTTCCAGCAGAACCGGAATGTGGCGATCGCGATTGGCGTCGCCCCAGTCCTGCATCCCTTCATGCGTCAGGTTACTGTTCGTCATGACGAGGCTCCGCTCGTGCCCGGACCGCTTTCTGCCTGGCGCTTGCGCGCCAGCAACCGCGCGCGCACCGCGACCGAATGCTGCGACAGCTTCACCGGTTCCCATATCTGAAACCAGTTGCCACGTCCGACAAAGGCGACCTCCGTCGCAATGCCGGTATGCTCGCGAATGAAATCGTTCACAGTGATCCGTCCCTCGCTGTCGAAACGCAGGAAGGCCCCGTCCCCATGATAAAAGAAGGAAAGATCGTCCGCCGTCTGCAACAACGGGTCTTCCTGGGCGATGCGCGCCTCGAACTGGTCCAGCAGATCGGGACCACCCACGTCCAGCGCCGGCGTATCGAGCGAGCGCAGGGCGTAAAGCTCGGCATATCCGCGGCTCTGAATGATCGACCGGAAATGCGCCGGAACGGAAACCCGCCCTTTGGCGTCGATTTTGTTGATTGCGCTGGAAAGAAAGCGTTGCATCCCGCGCCGAAACCATTCCCCTGTTGTCACCAGCAGCACCCGCCGCGTCGCCACACCGATGCCCCGCTCGCTCGTTCACGCCGGTTTTTCGTGACAACGAGGCCCAGCCCTGCTGCCGCGCTGGCAACCGGGTTGTTTCCGCTTCCTCAAAACACTGAAACGATGAACAAAACTGCATTTTTGGGATACCATGGGCCCCTATGGGCGTCAATGGGAACAGGCTGCGGAGGCTGGTGCGAAGCTGGCGTCGGGCGGTGAACTCCTGATAGCGGCGATCTGCGTTTATCGCTGGTTAAGGCTAACGAAGTGTTTCCAAACGGTTGCCGAGGCAGATCAACGCCGCGCTTTTCCATTCAGGCAAAGCGCGGTGTGGGTATCCCGCTTGCAAGCGGAACCCCAACCGTTGCCCGCTTCGCTTCGTTCCGTCAAAGAAATTGAAGTGCCAGCTGGCCTATAAGCCGGGTTTTGTATGGCCCCTGCCCGAAGACAGGAACGTGGTGGCCATTCTTCTTGGACGCATGTCGCCATGCGCCTCACGCAACCTACCCGGATGACAAGGCTGAAAACCGCCCCGAAAGTTTCCCTTCGCGCCATCCCTATTCGGTCTTGCTCCCGGTGGGGT
>JAFAGL010000105.1 GCA_023422735.1 Pseudomonadota bacterium | reverse complement strand
CGACGCGGTCGTCGCGTCGTTCACCGCGAATATTGAAGCTTGCGAGCGTGGCGATGATCCAGCTTTCCAGCGCCGCGACAAAGGCGCGAACATCTTCGCGTCGGCGTTTCAGGTCGAGCATCACGTAGGCGACCCGCTGGCCAGGTCCGTGATAGGTATATTCACCGCCGCGTCCGGCGTCGAAAACCGGAAACCGGTCGGGTTGCAAAAGATCGCCCGCCGACGCGCTTGTGCCGGCGGTGTATAAAGGCGGATGCTCCACGAGCCAAACCAGTTCGCGCGCCTTGTCGCCACGAATAGCCGCCGCTCGCGCTTCCATAAAAGCGAGAGCCTGAGGGTAGGGGGTCAACCCGGGCTCGATCCGCCATTCGACGGGCTCTTCCCCTTGTGTCGGCAAAAAGCGTGGATCGATCTCGTTACGCGATGACATGGAATAAACTCGCTGGTCGGCAAAACTCACCGCGGGCGCAAACATCTCGAAATCCGTTTGCGCCGCGCTGACTGGCTGGTTCTCATATAGTCCTTGTTTCCGGTTTACGCATCCATGGGGAAATCCGTAACGTCAACGAGAATTGCGATGTTTGGCCCTTGTGTCATGCAAACCCTTTTGCTAGATGCGCGGAGCCGGTGAGGAACCGGATCTACCACGGGCGGTCGTGGCGGAATTGGTAGACGCGCAGCGTTGAGGTCGCTGTGGGGCAACCCGTGGAAGTTCGAGTCTTCTCGACCGCACCATTTTCTCTTTTGAGACGCGCAACGCGTTGTTTATCTTATAGATAGTTTCCAGGGTTAGGGCATTCCGATCAAAGTTCGGGGCACTGCCTGCGCATTCGCTTGGTCTTGGGAATATTCCGCATCGTTTAAGGTTAACGGTCGTTTTAGGGTTAATTTAATCGCGGTGCGTTTCCCTGCGCGGATGCGAATTCGTTTTCTTCTGCCTTTTATTCTGGTTCTTTCGGCTGCCGGTTGTGCGAGCGCGCCGCCGAGCGACATCAATAATGCCTGTGCGGTGTTTGATCAGCGCGACGCTTTCTATAACGACTGGCATGATGCGGCGAAGAAGGCCGAGCGCGCTCACGGCATTCCGGTGCCGGTGCTGATGGCGACTTTGCGCAAGGAATCCGGGTTTCGCGGCGATGCGCGGCCGCCACGCACGAAACTGCTGGGCTTCATACCCTGGAAAAGGCAATCGAGCGCTTATGGCTTCTCGCAAGCCCTGAACGGCACCTGGGATCAGTATCGTCGCGAAACCGGCCAGCCGCTGGCGCGGCGCAACAGTTTTGCCGATGCGGTTGATTTCGTAGGCTGGTATCATGCGCGAACTGTGTCGACCAAAGGGGTCGCGGCGACAGATACCTATAATCTTTACCTCGCCTATTATCTTGGCTGGTCGGGCTATAGTCGCGGCGACGCAGGCCGCAATCGCGGCGTGCGCCGCATTGCAAGCGATACCGCCACATTGGCCAAACGGTATCAGGCTCAGCTTTCGGCCTGTGGCCGCGGCTGAAATATCACATGCGCGGCTGCGTCCGCTTGAAGGCAGATTTCATTTTGCCTCTTTTCCGATAACCGTTTAAGGCGTGCGAAGCAGGCTGTTTGTCTGCATCTCCATCCTCGAAAAGAAGATCATTGGAGGCGCCCGTGGACGAACGTCATGCCGCCGATAGGGAAGATTTCGTGGCCGCGCACGGCGACGAGATTTACGGTGAAGACGGTGCCTTGCGCGCCGATTTCCTGCGCGGGATTGGCGAGGCACTGGTTGCGCACGAGTCCGACTATCTCAAACAAACGATCGACAAGCTTCACCAGTCCGAACTTGGCGATCTGATCGAAGCTCTCCAGCCCGATCAGCGCAGCGATCTGGTGCGCCAGCTCGGCAGTGATTTCGATTTCTCGGCCTTGACCGAGGTCGATGACACGATTCGCGCCGAAATCGTGGAATCGCTACCGAACGAACAGATTGCCCAGGCCGTCCAGGAACTTGATTCGGACGATGCGGTTTATATTCTGGAAGATCTGGACGCCGAGGATCAGGAGGCGATCCTCGCGCAATTGCCGTTCACCGAGCGGGTGCGGCTTCGCCGTTCGCTGGATTATCCGGAAGAAACCGCCGGTCGGCGCATGCAAACCGAGTTTGTTGCGGTGCCGCCATTCTGGAATGTCGGGCAAACCATCGATTATCTGCGCGACGACCAGAATCTGCCGGAACGTTTCAGCCAGATTTTCGTGGTCGACCCCACTTTCAAGCTTCTTGGCGCGGTTGATCTCGATCAGGTCCTGCGCACCAAGCGCGGCGTGCGGATTGACGATCTCAAGCATGAGACACGTCACGCCATCCCCGCCACGATGGATCAGGAAGAAGCCGCGCGCGAATTTGAGCAATATGATCTTCTTTCAGCGGCGGTCGTCGATGAGAATGATCGGCTTGTCGGCGTTCTGACCATCGATGATGTGGTTGATGTCATCCAGCAGGAAGCGGAAGAAGATTTGCTGCGCATGGGCGGCGTTGGCGATGAAGAATTGTCCGATTCGGTTCGCGCCACGTCCCGGTCTCGCGTTCCGTGGCTTCTGGTCAATCTGGTTACCGCCTTTCTGGCCGCGTCCGTCATCAATCTGTTTGAAGATACGATTCAGCAGGTCGTCGCGCTCGCGGTGTTGATGCCGATCGTGGCGGGCATGGGTGGCAATGCAGCGTCCCAGACCATGACGGTGACCGTCCGGGCGCTCGCGACGCGTGATCTCGACATCTACAATGCGGGACGCATTATCCGGCGTGAGATGGGCGTTGGCTTCATTAACGGGCTGTTGTTCGCGGTTCTGATCGGCAGCGTGTCGGCTTTCGCCTTTTCGGCGGTCGACATTGGTTTGTTGATTGCCGTTGCGATGATCATCAACATGTTTGCCGCCGCGCTCGCGGGTATCCTGATCCCCTTGCTGCTCGACAAGATCGGCGCGGATCCTGCCGTGTCGTCGGCGGTTTTCGTGACGGCGGTTACTGATATTGTGGGCTTCTTCGCCTTTCTCGGATTGGCGACCTGGTGGTTCGGCCTCCTTTGAACGCCTTGGCACTGGCCGGGTCGGTTGATTGACTTTTACGTAAATGCGGTGACAAGGTCGGCTTGATTGAAAAGGCTGAACCGACTTTGGTACGAGAATTCTACACGATCACCGAACTGACGCGGGAGTTCGATGTTTCGACCCGGACATTGCGTTTTTACGAAGATGAAGGGCTGATCCATCCGGTGCGACGCGGTCGCACGCGCTTGTTTCGGCCGAGTGATCGCATTCTGTTGAAGCAGATCCTGCGGGGAAAACGGCTCGGTTTTTCGATCAATGAAATTCGTGAAATCGTGCAGATGTACAAGGCACCGCCCGGCGAGGTGGGGCAGCTCAAGCTGATGATCCACCGCATCGACCAGAAGCGCGGTGACCTGCGCCAAAAGCGGCGCGATCTGGAAGAAACGCTGGAAGAGCTGGATCAGGCAGAAGAAGCCTGCGTTGAACGTTTGGCCGAGCTGGGCGTCAACACCTGACGATGCGGGCGACAGGCCCGCATCGTCGTTTTCAAAAACTCAGTCCTCTTCGACGAAGACTTCGTCGCGCTTTTTGCGCACGGAAGGAAGCAAAACGACAACCAGCACCGCAAGCGCGATCAGGAGAAGGATGGCGCTGATCGGGCGCGTGACGAAAACCGAAGGATCGCCCCGCGAGATGATCATGGCGCGGCGCAGGTTTTCTTCCAGCAACGGGCCGAGCACGAAGCCGAGAAGCAGAGGCGCCGGCTCGCAGCGCAGCTTCACCAGCCCATAGCCAAGCAGCCCGAAAAAGGCGACGGCGTAAAGGTCGTAAGCGTTGCCGTTCACGCTGTAAACGCCGATCGAGCAGAACGCCATGATGATCGGGAACAACACGTAATAGGGCACGGTGAGAAGCTTCACCCACAATCCGATCAGCGGCAGATTGAGCACAACCAGCATCAGGTTGCCGATCCACATGGAAGCGATGATGCCCCAAAACAGCGCGGGCTGTTCCGAAGCCACATTCGGGCCGGGAACGATGCCCTGAATGATCATGGCGCCGATCATCAATGCCATCACCGGATTGGCTGGAATGCCCAGCGTCAGCATGGGGATGAACGAGGTTTGCGCGCCCGCATTATTGGCCGATTCCGGTCCTGCAACGCCCGCGATCGCGCCGCGTCCGAACTCTTCCGGCGTTTTGGAAACGCGTTTTTCTACCGTGTAGGACGCGAAGGCCGCGAGGATCGCGCCGCCACCGGGCAAAATGCCGAGCGCCGAGCCGATTGCTGTGCCGCGAAGAACCGGCGCAATCATCTCTTTCATGTCCGCGCGTGAAGGAAACAGGCTGGAAACCTTTGCCATCAGCACGGTGCGGGTTTTCTCGCTTTCGAGATTGCGCAAGATTTCGGCGATACCGAATACGCCGACGGCGACGGCCACGAAATTAAGCCCGTCCGAATATTCACGGATACCGAAGATGAAGCGTGGCGTGCCGCTGTAGATGTCTGTTCCCACCAGACCGAGCAACAGGCCGAGAACCACCATCGCCAACGCCTTGACGATTGAGCCATGCGCAAGGGCGATGGAAGAAACGAGGCCGACCACCATCAAGGAGAAATATTCGGCAGCGCCGAACTGAAGTGCGATAGCGGTGAGTGGCGGCGCAAAGATCGCGACCAGGAATGTCGAAACCGTTCCGGCAAAAAACGAGCCGATGGCCGCGATTGCCAATAC
>JAFAGL010000092.1 GCA_023422735.1 Pseudomonadota bacterium | reverse complement strand
CAGGATCGGTCATCCCCCACGCATCAAACAGTTTTAGCAATTGCTGACGCGCACCGTCCTCGCGCCATTCACGATCAGCCTTCATGATGGCAAGAAGCTGGTCCGCAGCTTCTTCGCGGTTCCCGCGTGCATTTGCAATCAATGCCAGATCGAAGCGAGCATCGTGGTCACCGGCATTCCCGTCCAAACGCCGTTTAAGCTCCGCTTCATCGCCCAGTTCGGCGATCTGATCAGCGAGCGCGAATTTGGCCAGCAAACCCGCAATCGCAGGCTGGCTATGTTTATCTTCCG
This sequence comes from Pseudomonadota bacterium, assembly GCA_023422735.1. Lineage (GTDB taxonomy): Bacteria > Pseudomonadota > Alphaproteobacteria > Rhizobiales > Rhizobiaceae > Tianweitania. The sequence goes on along the minus strand of JAFAGL010000092.1, from coordinate 10,383 downwards.
GAATATTGGACAGAAGCTGTTTTGCCTGATCGGCCTGACCAGCGTCGAAATACAGGTTTGCCAGCCCAGCCAAGGCGTCGACATTGGTTTGATCCTCGTCGAGCACTGCCGCATAAAGATCGGCTGCAAGCCCGCTTTCGCCCTTTTCCTGGGCCTCCTGCGCTTGAGCCAATAGATCCGCCGCACCGCCGGCCTGGTCTGCCGTGAGCTTGTCGATGAACGACTTGATCTGAGTTTCGGGCACGACACCCATAAACCCATCGACCGGCTGGCCATCCTTGAAGGCGATCACAGCAGGAATCGATTGAATGCCAAGTTGTCCCGCAATCGACGGATGTTCGTCGATATTCATCTTGACTAGTTTCACGGCTCCACGCGCTTCGCGTACAACTTTCTCGATAACCGGCGTCAGCTGCTTGCAAGGACCGCACCAAGGCGCCCAGAAATCCACCAGCACCGGCTGTTCGCGCGACGCCTGAATCACATCCGCAGGAAATGCCGCAGTTGTCGTTTCCTTGATGAGCTCGCTTCCATCATTTGGCTGCGCCCCCAAAGTCAGATCGGCCTGGTAAGCCTGGCCCGCAGAAGCATAAGGGTTTGTCGGATCGCTCATCAAAATTCCTTTCCGGCTGTCTTGTGTTCGATGTCGGGGATCAGGCCGATATTTTCAAGACTTGGGGCTTGTGCCCGATCGCGTCCAGGAAAGCCAGAAGATCGCTCACGGCAATCGTTGTCGTTGCTTCATTGGTGAGTGGGTGGGCGTTGATGACCAATTGTTTTGCCAAGTCACTGTCGAGAACGATCGTGACTTTGTTGTCGCAATCATTGATTGCCCCAAGAATAGTGACCGATCCAGGTTCAACACCCAGCAATTCCATCAGCGCTTCCGGTTTGCCGAACGAAACCTTTCCCTGCGCTCCGATGATCTGATGTACTGTCTTCAAGTCGACAACCGCGTTTTCTTCAACCACCAGGAGGAAATACCGGTTCTTTCGGTCTTTCACGAAAAGGTTCTTGGTATGCGCGCCAGCGATTTCACCTCGCAAGAGCTGCGAATCGTGAACTGTAAACAGAGCTGGATGATCGACCGTGGTGGTCTCGATCCCCAGCTCGGCGAGCTTGCAAAGTAGCCCTTCGCGGTCGAATCTCATCTTTTCGGAGCCTTTACCTGCACGCTTTTCGTGCTTTCCGTAAAGTGAGCAGAAAGGCTGCGCAAGGCGAATGAATTCCTGTTGCAATCAGAATCGGATTGCGCCATATAAGCCCCGCTTGCGGCGTTGCCGTGTGAGCGGGTGTAGCTCAGGGGTAGAGCACAACCTTGCCAAGGTTGGGGTCGAGCGTTCGAATCGCTTCACCCGCTCCATTTCTCCTTCGGGAGTTCAAGCATTCAAAAAGCCGCCTTCGGGCGGCTTTTTTGTTGCCTCCTGTTCGTCAAATGAGCTTGATCCGGAAAGCATCCAGCGCGCGGTCGATCCACGCCGTGAGGTGAGGAAAAGAGCGTAGATCAAAGCCGCCTTGCGGCGCAGAACGGGTGTAAGGAAGCAGACACAGATCGGCCGCCGAAGGCCTTGTTCCAGCCAGAAAGTCTGATGAAGCCAAAACCTTGTTCATCCGCTCCAGGGCGGCATTGCCCTTGACCAAAAGAGCTGGGTCGATCTCATCATCGGACCTGTTCAGATAAAATTTCTGGAAACGCCTGACCGCCACCACCGGTTCATGACTGTATTGTTCCCAGAACATCCATTCCAGCATCCGGGCATGCGCGAACCCCTCTTCGGGAACGAGGTCCGTTCCGGAAAGCAGATAAAGCAGGATCGCGTTCGACTGCGCCAGAACCGTATTATCGTCAAAGCGAATGACCGGCACCTGGCCGGCGCTGTTCATGGCGAGAAACTCAGCAGTTCGCGATTCACCCTTCAGGATATCGATAGGAACCCACTCGTAGGGTGCTTGAAGCCATTCGAGCGCCCATTTGACTTTCAGGCAGTTCCCCGAATTGAAGTCACCGTAAACCCGGATCATTGCACTCTCCAGCCTTCAGCCTGGGTCACTCAGGCGCACGGAGCCAAAGCGCTCAAGGCACGAAATAATAATTGCACAAATGAAAGAAGATGGGCGCTGCATAAGTGACTGAATCCATGCGATCCAGAGCTCCACCATGTCCCTCAATCATGCGCCCCCAATCCTTGGCGCCCATCGAACGTTTGACGGCGGACAAAACCAGACCGCCGCAAAAGCCTGCCAGAACGATTGCGAGAGCCATTCCGCCCGCTTGCAGGGGCGTAAACGGCGTGATCCAGAACAGGCCAGCACCAAGCAGCGTTGCGCTCGCTCCGCCGCCCAGAAAACCTTCCCAGGTCTTGTTCGGACTGACCACCGGCGCGATCTTGTGACGTCCGAAGAGCTTGCCGAAAATATATTGCAGAACGTCGCTCGCCTGAACCACGGTGACAAGGAAGAACAGCAGCAATACGTTTCGGCCTTCGAAGCCTGGAATATCCAGGAGCAGAAGCGCCGGCCCATGGCTGATGCAATAAACAGTCAGCACCAAAGCCCATTGCAGCTTCGCCGTGCGGGTCAGGAATTCATCGGTGTCATGTTTCAACACAGCAAGAACCGGCAGAAGCAAGAAGGCGTAGACCGGAATTGCAATGGAAAACAGTGACTGCCAATCGATTCCAATGAGAACATATTGCAGCGGCAAGAAGACATAAAAAGCGAAGGCCAGCGCCGTATGGTCAGCCGGCTGGGTCGGAGTCAGTGACAGAAATTCGCGCAGGCAATAAAATGAAGTCAGCGCAAATAGGATCAGTGTGACCACTTTTCCGAACACGAAAGCGACCGCGAAAATCGCCACCATGAGCCACCAGGCCCGGATTCGCGCATTCAGATTGTCGACGGTGGCACGACCTTCCGCCGTTGAAGCACGACGGCCGAGAATGAGGCCCACCAAAGTTGCGACCGTCAATATTGAAACCAGACCGATAAACAGTGTGACCAGAACCGGATCCATTACCTGACCTCCGCCAAGGCGATCACGGCGTTTCGCGCCCGATCAAGAAAGTCTTCCTTGGTTTCATCATTCGCGATGTGAAGCGGTTCGCCGAAGCGTACGTGACATGAAATGGGAACCGGCAGATATGCGCCGCGCGGAAAAGCCCGCGACAGATTTTCGAGGTAAACCGGCACGAGTTCCACATGTGGGAAGCGGGTGGCCAGGCGATAAAGACCGGATTTAAACGCACCCGGAAGCTTTTCGCTTCCTCGCGTACCTTCCGGGAAAATGATCAGCGATTCCCCCTTCGCCAGAACCTCTTCAAGCGGGGCGAGAGCGTCCTGGCCAGTCGCTGCGCCCGCCCCGCTGCGATCCACGAGAACGGCGTGAAGGAGGTCAATCGCGATGGCGCGCCGCAGCCGGTCCTTGCCCCAATAATCGGCGGCAGCCACCGGATGTGTCACTGGGCGTAAACGTGTAGAGATGGCTGCCCAAAGAAGAATCGTATCCAGATGGCTGCCGTGATTGGCAAAATAGATACGTTGCCGGCTCGATGGCTGAGTTCCCAGCCATTCAGGTCGACCCCCGACGAGAAAACGCGCCAGCCCAATGAGAATGTGGTCGATCATGCTGTGTTCTCCAGCTGGTGCCGCATGGCCGAGATGCGCCGCAGGCTGGTCCAGATCGTGCCGCATATGATTACCGCAAGTACAAATGTGGAGGCATAAAGGGATTGATTGAACACAAGTTCTAAAAGAGCCGCGACAGCCCCGATCGTTAAAGCGGCCATGCGATGCGGCTTGGCCATCGGCCCTCGAAAATCCTGGCCAAAGCCAAGCGACGCACCGAGAGCGCGCAGATACGCAGTCAACACAGCCAGCACGGCAGCTACGTAACCGAGTTCAGGCATAAGAGACGCGTAACCAAAACCGATCAAAAGAAAGCTGTCTTCCAGCCTGTCCGGAATTTCGTTAAAAAGTACGCCGGTTGGCGAACCTCGCCTACCTTCTACTGCCACCATGCCGTCCAGCAGATTGCAAAGAAGTCGAAGCTGAACGCACAAGCCACCAACGAGAAACAGAAGAGGCAGGGTCGGCGCATAAGCAAAAGCCAAACCGCCGATTGCCGCAAAAACGATCCCGATCGTCGACACCATATTGGGCGTGACGGAGGTACGCAGGAGAAAACGCGCGAAGGCCTGAGCCCATCCTGTCTCACGCGAGGCCAACGGTCTGCGGTCTTTCGGAGCGGTGCGCGTCATGAATATTTCCCCAGGACGACAAAACGATCCTCGCAGGTCCCCACAAGCTGCGACATTTCGTCAAGACATGGTCGACGCATACCCATGTTTCGCGTGGATGGCCAGAGAGCAAAGGGATAGGTAAGGCGCCACTTTCCACAGGAAGCGCAAGGGTGGCCGATCAGGCATGAGAAACCGTGACAGATCCAAACTTTTTCCGATACATACGATTGGAACGGTAACTCATGGCGCAAAAAAAGAATCACGAAGTCGATAATTGGCTGGCGCGGCCGGATCGCGATACGCGCATCGTTCTGATTTATGGGCCCGATCGCGGCCTTGCGGCGGAACGTGCTCGTCTTTTCATCAAGCAGACGGGCATTCCGATCGATGATCCTTTTGCGCTTGTCCGGCTTGAGGCAAGCGAGATCGACACTGATTCGGGCCGGCTTTCCGATGAACTCAATACGGTTTCGATGTTCAGTACCCGGCGCCTGGTCTGGGTGCGCAATGCGGCAGGACAAAAGGGCCTCGCAGATGCCGTCAAGGCTCTGACGAAGGCGCCGCCTACGGAAGCCATTCTTTTGATCGAGGCCGGTGACCTCAAAAAGGGTGCCGCTTTGCGCGCGACAGTTGAAGGCGCTTCAGGCGCCATGGCGCTTCCCTGCTACAGCGACGACAATCGTTCCCTCGACGGTTTGATCGATCAGGTTCTGGAACCGAGCGGGTTGCGCATGGGATTGGCCGCACGAACGCAGTTGAAGGCACTTTTAGGTGGCGATCGTCTGGCATCACGCAGCGAGATCGAAAAGCTCGCTCTGTACTGCCATGGAAGCGGCGAGATCACGGAAAAGGACGTGTTCGATCTGATTGGAGATGTGTCCGGAACATCGGCCGACGATGCCGTCAACGCCATGCTGAAAGGCAGTGTCACCGATTTTCAATCGGCCATGAAACGGTTCGCCCAAGGTGGCGGTAATCAAACCACGCTCCTCCTTGCTGCCCTCCGACAGTTTCAACTTGCTTATCTGCTTCGTGGGGAGGTGGAGAATGGGAAATCGGTGTCCGCGGTAATCGCCTCCGCCCGTCCCCAGCTCTATTTCGACAGAAAAGCGGCGATGGAGCGCGCGTTAAACCGTCTTTCGTTCCGACAGGTTAACGACGCGGTTCAGCGCTTGGCGGACACAGTTCTGGAGAGCCGGCGAAACGCGACATTGGATGCGACCATCATCGAGCGCAACATGTTCGCGATCACCTTATTAAGATCGTAACGGCAGCGAAACGATCAGGATTGCAAACGTCGGCAAAGGTCGTCAAGCTGATCGAGCGTCTTGTAGCTTATCTTGATATCGCCGCCTTTTTCTCTGTGAGAAATAGCGACATTTAACCCCAGATGATCTGCCAAAAGGCGTTCAAGCGCCAATGTATCGGCGTCTTTCACTGCAGTTTTGGCAGACGGTTTTGACCCAGTCTCGGTTTGCTGCGCCAAAGCCTCGGCTTGCCGAACTGACAACCCCTGTTCAATGATGCGCTTGGCCAGCGCCGCGGGATCACTTGCGGTGACGAGGGTTCGCGCGTGACCGGCTGACAGATCCCCGGATGTCAACATATCATGAATGACCGGCGGCAAGCGCAGGAGCCTTAAAGTGTTGGCGACGTGACTGCGACTCTTTCCGATCACCTGGCCCAAATCAGCCTGCGTGTACTGGTGTTCGTCGATCAACTGCTGGTAGCCCAGAGCTTCTTCGACGGGATTGAGGTCGGCGCGCTGAACATTTTCAACGATGGCAAGTTCCAGCGCGACACGATCATCGACATCGCGGATCAGAACAGGAATTTCTGTCAGACCTGCTCGTTGAGACGCGCGCCACCGCCGTTCGCCGGCAATAATTTCATAAGTGCCACTGGTCTGCGCCGGCCGGACGACAACAGGCTGAACGATACCGTGTTCACGGATCGATTGCGCCAGATCGGTCAAATCAGGTTCGCCGAAACTGCGACGTGGATTGCGTGGATTGGCGACAACGGCTTCGATCGGGAGCATGCTGTCTGCGCGAGGGGCAGGGGCCTCAGCCGTAGCAGGGCGGTCGATCTCGCCGATAAGGGCCGCCAGTCCCCGTCCGAGGCGGCGCTTGCCAATTTCATCACTCATCGTCAGGCTGCCTTTAATCGTCTTTCGCGCTGAATAACTTCCGTCGCCAACTGCAGATAGGCCTGGCTGCCGGAGCATTTCAAATCATAGAGAATGGCAGGCTTTCCATGAGAAGGCGCTTCGGAGATCCTGACATTTCTCGGAATTACCGTGTCGTAAACCTTGTCACCCATATGGGCACGGACATCGTCCACAACCTGGTTTGCCAGATTATTGCGCCCATCGAACATAGTCAGCACGATCCCCTGAATGACCAGCCCGGGATTTAGGGTTTGCCGCACCATTTCAACGGTCCGCAACAACTGGCTCAAGCCTTCCAGCGCAAAGAACTCGCATTGCAGCGGCACGAGCACTGAATCTGCGGCCGCCATTGCGTTGATGGTGAGGAGATTGAGCGATGGCGGACAATCGATAAGCACATAACTGAAATCTGCCGAAGCTTGCGACAACGCAGACTTCAATCGCGTCGCGCGGTCCGGCAAGGCGGAAATCTCCATTTCGACGCCAAGCAGATCCATTGTCGAGGGAATGATTGCCAAGTTTGGAACGACGGTCTCGATCGCAGTTTCTACAATCGAGCGGTTCTCTGCCAAAATATCATATGATGACAAATGACGCTGTTCGGAATCAATCCCAAGACCAGTGCTCGCATTGCCCTGCGGATCTAGGTCCACAATCAGAACACGCTCACCGATAGCAGCCAATGCCGTAGCAAGATTGATGGCGGTAGTGGTTTTACCAACTCCACCTTTTTGATTCGCGAGGGTTATGATGCGCATGTGCTCACCACATTGATAAATGCGCCTACAGCCTTCTTACGCCAGTGATATCCAAAATCACACTGTCAGAATCAACCAGGCTAGGATGTTCTATCAAATCAAAATGCCAACTGCCACGTGCAGCTGAGATTTCATCTTTGTATCCACGACCTTTATGTAAAAGAGCTCGCGAGACTGGAGATCCAAACCCTCGTGTCCAGGCAAGAGTTCGCTCGAGTGGCGCAAAGGCCCGGGCTGTGACCGTGGTGCCGGACCTTGCGTAGATTTCTGGCTCGAGTTCTTCAACGCGTTCGGTGCGAACGCGGGCGTCGAGTTTCAAATAAGAAATCGCCTGCCTCAAATAGGCAGACTTTTTCGCGTTACTTTCCACAAATGTGGACTGCAGGCCTTTGTCTTTGCTCAGCGCCGCCAAAATAAGGCCGGGAAACCCACTTCCGGAGCCAAGATCGAGCCAGTGGGCAGTCTCTTGTCGCAAGCGCCAAAGTTGCGCGCTATCCAAGATATGACGGTGCCAGCTATTCGACAACGTGTTCGGAGAAACGAGGTTGATAGTTCGCGCCCACTTCAGAAAAAAAGTTTCAAGTTCAAGAAGCCTCGTCACAGTTTCACGTGAAACACCACCCGTGACACGTTGAAGAGACTCGGCTTTTTGCGCCTCACTCAACGACATTTGAGACCTCAAGCTCCTGACGCAACACGACGTCTCTCTGAATGTGCAAGGATGAGCGCCAAGGCGGCCGGTGTCATTCCCTCAATCTTATGCGCCTCAGCAAGAGATCTGGGCTGACGCGCTTTGAGCTTGAGCTTCAACTCATTTGAAAGGCCGGAAATCTGCACGTAATCGAGATCGGGAGAGAGTGAGCGCGCTTCTTCGCGTTGTATTGCCTCTGCATCCGCCGCCTGGCGATCGACATAAACTGAATATTTGGCATTAATTTCTAACGCGCTTCGTATTGCGGACGGCACGGGGGCCAAGCCAGGCCAGACATTCAACAAATCCTCGAAACTGTGGCCGCTACTCGACAAGATATCGAAGGCTGATCGCTTCCGCCCATCCAGATTCACAGGCAGTCCTGAAGCGCGTATCTGGTTCGGTGAAGCTTGAAGTGCTTTCAATTGTTTCAACCCATCATCCAACGCGGATTGATATTTTTGGAACACTCGCCTTCGTTCTGTGCCGGACAGACCAACCGCATTGGCAAATGGTGTCAAGCGCTCGTCGGCATTGTCGGGACGCAGTGATAAGCGAAATTCTGCACGCGACGTAAACATGCGGTAAGGTTCGGTCACGCCGCGCGTAATCAAATCGTCAATCATCACACCGATATAAGACTCACTTCGACTAAAACTGTTTCCGTCGCCGCCGCCTGCTTTCCGAGCCGCATTAAAACCCGCAACCAAGCCCTGAGCGCCGGCTTCCTCATAACCGGTGGTGCCATTTATCTGACCCGCAAGGAAGAGCCCACTCAATTCCCTGCTTTCCAGTGTGGCAAACAACTGCCTTGGATCGGCGTAATCATACTCGATTGCATATCCTGGCTGAACGATGCGAGCTTCTTCAAGTCCCGGCATCGAGCTGATGATTGCATGCTGAACATCTTCCGGAAGCGAGGTGCTGATCCCGTTTGGATAGACGGTGTCGTCGTCGAGCCCCTCAGGTTCGAGAAAAACCTGATGTCCGTCGCGATCACCGAAACGGACAATCTTGTCTTCGATCGAAGGGCAGTATCGTGGGCCAGTCCCAGTGATCGAGCCGGAATACATCGCTGAGCGATGCAGGTTCTCGCGAATGATCTGATGCGTGACTTGGGTCGTCCGGCAGATGCCGCAGGCAATTTGCTGCACTGTGATCTTGCCCGTCAGCAAAGAGAAGGGTTTTGGATCCGCGTCGGCTTCCTGGTGCGGGATTTCAGACCAGCGAATGGTTTTTCCATCCAAGCGCGGAGGTGTGCCGGTTTTCAATCTGCCCAAGGAGAGATGCGCGCGCAAACGCTTCGCCAGTCGATCAGACGGTGCTTCACCAATACGCCCGGCTTTCCAAGTTTTTTCCCCCAAGTGAATCAAACCGCCGAGGAAAGTGCCCGTTGTCAACACCACTGCGGCGCCGGCGAGCTGACGTCCATCAGCAAGCATTATCCCGGTGACCCGCTTGCCATCGAGGGTAATATCGGCGACCTCGCCCTCGACAATTGCCAGTCCCTGTTGTTCGGCCAACAAGCTCTGGATTGCCTGCCGGTAGAGCTTTCGATCCGCCTGTGTGCGGGGACCGCGGACCGCGGGACCTTTACGGCGATTAAGCATGCGAAATTGGATGCCCGCTCGATCGGCTGCGCGTCCCATCAGACCATCGAGCGCATCGATCTCGCGCACCAGATGGCCTTTCCCCAATCCTCCGATAGCGGGATTGCAGGACATGATGCCAATCTTAGTGGAATCCATGGTTACAAGAGCCGTTTTGGCGCCCATACGGGCAGCCGCAGCTGCAGCCTCGCATCCGGCATGCCCACCACCTACGACAATAACGTCGAATTTCAGGTCGTCCAGTCCCGCACGTTTCACGTGAGTCACTTTCCTATGCAGAAACGGGAGAATACCACATCAAGCAAATCTTCTACATCGGTATGGCCCGTAATCTCACCAAGATGGTGGGCGGCGAGCCGCATTTCTTCCGCACGAAGTTCCAGTGGTAAAGTTGCCGTCACACGGCTAAGCGCATCCGAGGCTTGCTTCAGCTTGTGAACGTGTCGATCTCTAGTGGGCAGCGCGTCACTTACGGAGCCGGCTGCACAGCGAGCGCGGCGAGAAATCTCTGCCAACAGCTCCGTCAAACCCTGCCCGGTTATACTTGATATCTGAAAGTCGACGCCTTCACAGAGTCCGAGGTCCGCCTTGCTTCCGACACGAATAATCGGCGCTTCGAATGCTGCGAACGGGGAGGGAAATTCGCCCTTTGGCGCGAGATAAAGAATAAGGTCCGCGCGTCGTGCAGCTTCCCTAGCCCTTGCAATACCCATTTTCTCGACGACACTGGCTGTTTCGCGTAGACCGGCAGTGTCGGTCAGTACAACCTTGTACCCCTCAAGATCGAGTTCAACCTCTATCAGATCGCGAGTCGTGCCAGCCTCGTCAGAAACGATGGCTGCATCCCTCTGAGCGATGGCATTCAGCAGGCTCGATTTTCCGACATTGGGCTCACCGACAATCACGACCTTGAACC
>JAFAGL010000083.1 GCA_023422735.1 Pseudomonadota bacterium | reverse complement strand
TTCGAGGGCAAGAAAAAGTATTTCGTGATCCGCTTTCCGCAGCGCCCGGGCGCGTTACGGGGCTTTCTGGAACTGCTTGGTCCGGATGATGACGTCGCCCGTTTCGAATATCTCAAGAAGTCGGCGCGCAATTTTGGCTCGGTGCTGATCGGCATCGAAACGTCGCGGCCAGAAAACTTCATGCGGTTGGAAGAAAAAATGGAGGCTGCCGGCTTCCAGTTTCAGGATATCACCCAGAACGAAACGCTGGCGAGTTTGATTATCTGAAGGGATTTTCCTTCACCCGCTACTTGCGTTTCATCGTAATCCGGCCCATATGCAGCGCGATAGGCGCATGGGCCGGCTTGACCGGCTTTCTCGATCAGAGACTGGTTGCGTTTATGATCCGGCTGCCCAGGGCGGTCTGGATTGAGCGCTCTCTTCACTTGGAGAGCACGACAGCGCAACCGTGCGGGCAAGGATCCCGCCGCCTCGTCGTTCATTTTATCATCCGGCTGCGGGGCTGCGCCCGTTGGCTATTCGCGGCACATGTTTGACCGCGCGAAAGAACAGATTTGTCTGAAACGAATATGACTCCCGAAACTTCGGGAATGGCTGAACTCGGCATCACGGGTGCCCTTCTGCAATGCGCAATTCAGGCTGGCTTCGTTCAGCCCAAGCCTATCCAGACGGCGGCGATCCCGTCACATCTGGAAGGCCGCGATATCGTCGCCATCGCCCAAACGGGGTCTGGCAAAACCGCTGCCTTTACGCTTCCCATCCTGCAAAAGATCATCGCCCTTGGCAGCAAACGTACGCCCAAAACCGCGCGCGCGCTGATTTTGGCGCCGACCCGCGAACTTGCGGTCCAGATTGAAGAAACCATCCGCTCTGTCACGCGCGGGCTGCATATCTCGACGGCTCTGGTGCTCGGTGGCGTGTCGCGCTTCAGCCAGGTCAAGAAGCTGTCGCTTGGGGTGGACGTATTGATCGCAACCCCGGGCCGCTTGGTGGATCTGGTACGCGAGGGCGACGTCAACTTGGGCGAAACCCGTTGGCTCGTGCTTGATGAAGCTGATCGCATGCTCGATATGGGCTTCATCAATGATGTCCGCCGGTTGGCGAAGGCAACGAGCCCGAAGCGCCAGACCGCGCTGTTTTCGGCGACCATGCCAACCGAGATCGCTTCGCTGGCCGATACGCTGCTGAACGATCCGATTCGTGTCGAAGTTGCTCCGCAGGGCACCACGGCCAAGGAAATCGAGCAAAGCGTGCATATCGTGCCGCTGAAGCAAAAGCGCGTTTTCCTGTCCAAGCTCTTGGCTGATGAAGCCATGAAACAGGTGATCGTGTTTGCCCGCACCAAGCACGGCGCGGATCGTGTCACGCGCGATCTGGAGCGTGACGGCTTCAAGGCCGCGGTGATCCACGGCAACAAGTCACAGAATGCCCGCCAAAAGGCGCTGAACGGTTTCCGGGATGGTTTCGTGCGCATCCTCGTGGCGACCGACATCGCTGCGCGTGGCATCGACGTGCCGGGCATTACGCATGTGGTGAATTTCGATTTGCCGGACGAAGCCGAAAGCTATGTGCATCGTATCGGCCGCACAGGTCGCAATGGCGCGGACGGCGTGGCGATCACCTTGTGCGATCCGGCGGAAGCGGCCAAGCTGCGTGCGGTTGAAAAAGTCACGCGCATGAAGCTGCCGATCGCGTCTGATCTTTCGGGCGGTGTCGATCTTGACGCTGAAGCGCGCAAGCCTCAGCCGCCGCGCGGTCAGCGCCAGAATGCCCGCCCGCAACACAATCGCGGTGGCGGCAAACCGGCACACAAGGCGCAGAACGAGAATGCTGGCGATCATCACAATGCCGGCAACAATCCCCGGCAACAGCCGAATGGCCAGAAGCCGTTTCGTGGCAAGCGCCGCAACTGGAGCAATCGCAGGCCCGACAAGCGCGCTGCTTGATTGCTTGGTCTGATTGCATGATCTGGGCGGAGTTGGGAAACCGGCTCCGCCTTTTTGTTGCGCCGTTTTAAAGTCGGTGGCTCTGGTAATCTAGCTTTGGGCCAAAGATACCAGGCCGAACCATTGCTGAGGCGTCAGCGCTTTTCCAAACGCGCAGCGCGGTCGATCACGGCAAAGCGCAGGCTTTGCGGTAAAAGGCGGAACAGCTTCATCGGCCAGGCCAAGCGGCGCGGAAAGGCGATCTCGAAGCCACCCTTGCGCAGCCCATGCTCCATGCGCTGCGCTGCCTGGTCGGTTGTCAGAAGGCCGGGCATCGGAAATTTGTTATATTGCGTCATGGCTGTTTTCACGAAACCGGGGTTGACGATCTGCACCCGGATATTGCGCTTGGTGAGGTCGAAACGCAGCGATTGCGCGATCATGTTGAGCGCAGCCTTTGTCGAGCCATAGGCCGCCACGCCAGGCAGTCCGAAATAAGCCGTCAGCGAGCCGACGATCGCGATCTGTCCCTTGTTTCGTGTTTTCATGGCTTCGATCACGGGCGCCAGGCAGTTCACGACGCCGAACAGGTTGACCGCATAGATCCGTTCGAACAACGGCGGTTGAACGCGCGCCGGCGGTGCGGGCAGGGCCGTCCCGGCATTGAAGACGGCGAGTGCGATCGGTCCGAGCTCAGCCTCGATTCGTTTGACGGTCGCGCGAACGGCGCCTTCATCCGTCACATCGAGCGGAATGGCAACAATACGGCCCGCCTCGAAACTGTGGGATGCCAGTTCGCGAAGCTTGTCCTCGCTGCGCGCGGAAGCCGCGACAATGTAACCGCGTTTTGCCAGCGAAACGCACAAGGCGTAGCCAATGCCGCCGCTTGCGCCGGTCACCCATGCGACGCCGTCTTTCGGGCTGGCGCGAAACAACGTCATATAGGCATCTCCTGAACGGCCTGCCGTCTAACGCTTTCCACGGGCAAAGGATAGTCCTTCCACAATCAACGCTTTGATAGAACAACAATTCCCCTGAAAGCGGTTTGGACGCGATCTCGCACGCGTTCGGGTCCGTATTTGCGCAACAAGGTTCCTTGCAAGCGGGCGGCTGGCTTTCTATCGTTGCGCAGCAACTTTGCACAGCGAGGACATGATGGACCGCTCCGTACTCGACGCGATCGGAAACACGCCCCTTATTCGGCTCAAGCGCGCGTCGGAGGAAACAGGCTGCGAGATTTACGGCAAAGCGGAATTCATGAACCCTGGCCAGTCGGTCAAGGATCGCGCAGGCCTTTTCATTATCCGCGATGCCGAGCGAAAGGGCTTGCTGAAGCCCGGCGGCGTGATCGTTGAAGGCACCGCCGGCAATACCGGCATCGGCCTCACCCTTGTCGCCAAGGCGCTCGGCTATCGCACGGTGATTGTGATCCCCGAAACGCAAAGCCAGGAAAAAAAGGATGCGTTGCGTTTGCTGGGCGCTGAACTCATCGAGGTTCCGGCTGTGCCCTACAAGAACCCGAACAATTACGTAAAATTGTCGGGGCGTTTGGCGCAGCAATTGGCGCAAACCGAAGCAAATGGCGCGATCTGGGCCAACCAGTTCGACAACACCGCCAATCGCGACGGCCATATCGGGACAACGGCACAGGAAATCTGGAAGCAGACCGGTGGCAAGGTGGATGGTTTCGCCGCAGCGGTTGGCAGCGGCGGCACGCTTGCCGGTGTGGCGATGGGGCTTAAAGCCCACAATCGCGATGTGAAGATCGCCTTGGCCGATCCGCTGGGCGCGGCCCTTTACAGCTTCTACACCGAAGGGGAATTCAGGTCGGAAGGCGGCTCGATCACCGAAGGCATCGGGCAGGGGCGCATCACCGCGAACTTGGAAGGTTTCACGCCGGATTTCGCTTATCAGATTCCCGATGACGAAGCCTTGCCCATCGTGTTTGACCTGATCCAGGAAGAAGGGCTGTGCCTGGGTGGCTCGACAGGCATCAACATCGCGGGCGCCATCCGTTTGGCGCGCGATCTCGGTCCTGGCCATACGATCGTGACCGTGCTTTGCGATTACGGCACGCGCTATCAGTCGAAGCTGTTCACCCCGGCATTCCTGCGCGAAAAGAACCTCCCGGTTCCAGGCTGGATGGAGCAGAAGGTGGAGATTGACGTGCCTTACGAGATAACTGCCTGATGCCCGCGACGAAACCGCTTTTTCGCGACGATGCCTATCTCGGCGAGGCCGACGCCATCGTGGTGTCGGTTGATGAAAACGGCATCACGCTCGATCAGACCATCTTTTATGCAACGTCTGGCGGCCAGCCGGGGGATACGGGCAGTCTGCGGTTGCCGGATGGCACTCTCGTGCCGATCGCAACAACAATCACCGGCGAAACCAAGGATGACATCATCCATGTCCCGGTCGAAGGCGCGCCATCGGTCGCGGCCGGCGATCGCGTTCATCTGCAGATCGACATGGAACGTCGGCTGAAGCTGATGCGCATGCACACGGCCTGCCATCTTCTGACGACGTTTTGCCAGTTTCCCGTCACCGGCGCGTCGGTTTCCGAAACCGATTCGCGTGTCGATTTCGACATGCAGGGTGCTTCGATCACGAAGGAAGAAGCGACCGAGAAGCTGATGGCTCTTGTGCGCGCCGATCATCCGGTTTTCGTGCGCATGATTGCGGAAAGCGAACTGGCCGCCAATCCCGACCTGATCAAATCCAAGAATGTGCGGCCCCCAACGGGAAGCGGTCAGATCCGCCTGGTTTGCATCGGCGAGAATGGCGCGATCGACAGCCAGCCATGCGGCGGTACGCATGTTCGCTCCACCGGCGAGATTGGCGAGATCCATATCGGAAAGATCGAAAAGAAGGGCCGGGAAAACCGGCGTTTGCGGCTGAGATTCGGCCCACTGGAGAGCAATCCATGAGTGAAGCTTCAGATTTCTTCGTCACCGCCGAATGGCTGGAAAACAATCTGGGTCGGCCCGGGGTGATGGTTGTCGATGGTTCTTGGTATCTACCGGCGCAAAATCGCAATGCGCATGAGGAATACGACGCCGCTCATATTCCGGGCGCCGTGTTCTTCGATCAGGATCAGGCGGTCGATCCGGAAAGTTCACTGCCACACACGCTGCCTCGGCCCGAACAATTCGCCCGGTTTGCTGGCACGATGGGCATTTCCGCCGATGATACGATTATCGTTTATGATGGCCCGGGCTTGTTCAGTGCACCGCGCGTTTGGTGGATGTTCCGGCTTTTCGGTGCAAAAGATGTCCGCCTCCTGGAAGGCGGTTTCGATGCCTGGAAAGCGGCAGGCCGTCCAGTCACGGCCGAACTCACCCCGGTTGCGCCTTGCGTGTTCAATGTCGAGTTTCACAAGGAGCGCGTCGCTTCGCTGGAAGATATGAAGCGGATTGTCGATGCGGGTGATCGCCAGATCGCGGATGCACGCCCGGCGAAACGGTTCACGGCCGAAGAACCCGAGCCTCGTGCCGGTATGCGAGGCGGTCACATGCCTGGCGCGCGCAGCCTGCCTGCTTCGTCGCTTGCGAAAGACGGCAAGCTTCTTTCCGCCAGCGAGTTGAAGGAGCGTGTCGAGGCAGCAGGCATCGATCTCTCGAAACCGGTCGTCACGTCCTGCGGTTCGGGTGTGACGGCCGCGGTGGTGTCGCTGGCACTGGAAACGCTCGGTCACCGCGACCACAAGCTTTATGACGGGTCTTGGAGTGAATGGGGTTCGCAAGCCGATACGTCCGTGGTCACGGGCGAGGCGTGATATTGCTATCCACCGAACCGGCTGACGCAATTCCCGTCACCGTGACATTCCTGGAAATGCGCCATGCGCCGGCCCGTTATCCTGGGCTGGCAGCGGATAAGTCAGCGGTCATCATGCCGCTGAACAATGTCCCAGTGCATTATTATCGCTATCTGATCGACCGCGTCGGGCGCAAATGGCATTGGGTCGCGATGTTGCGCTTGAGCGATGCGGAGTTGGCCGAGCATCTGAAAATGCCTGGCCGCGATATTCGCGTTCTGCATCTCGACGGCGTTCCGGCTGGTTTGTTCGAATTATATGTTTCTCCGAGAAAAGACGTGGAGCTGGCCTATTTCGGCATGATGGAAGAGGCGATCGGGCAGAATCTCGGGCGCTGGTTTCTTGGTGCGGCAATCGAGACAGCCTGGTCATATGATCCTGTTGCGGTCACCGTGCAAACCTGCACGCTGGATCATCCGGCAGCGTTGCCCTTATACCAGAAGCTCGGCTTCCAGCCGGTTGCACAGGTTAACAGCCTGATCAAACCTTTGAGCGAAAGGCAGCGCGCCGACATCGTTTATGGAGGGTGATGCCACGTACACTCGAAAAGCTGTGGAGCGCGATCTTGCAAATAACGCACGGGAAGCCTTGTGCAACAGCGTTCACCACTTGACCGGGGAAACGTCGCAACCTATTGAACCGCCGTGTGCGAAGCGCATATCGAGGCCTCGTGGCGGAGTGGTTACGCAGAGGACTGCAAATCCTTGCACCCCGGTTCGATTCCGGGCGAGGCCTCCATTTGCGCTTGGCATGTTCCGAAAAGCGCTGGATCTTTCGTGGACCCAGGCAGTTCTGCAAGGTTTGCGATGAGCGTCGATTTCGCTACCCAGCGGTTGAAGATGGTGGATGGGCAAGTCCGCACCACCGATGTGACCAAGATCGAAATTCTGGATGCAATGCTGGAAGTGCCGCGTGAGGAGTTCGTTCCCGCGCGCCGCCGTCCGCTTGCCTATATCGACGAAGACGTCGAAATAGCGGTTGGAGGTGCTGGCACCCTCGCGCGTTATCTGATGGAACCTTCGCCTTTCGCGAAACTCATCCAGATGGCCGACATCGACCCTTCGGATTACGTTCTCGATGTCGGAACAGGCACCGGTTACAGTGCTGCGATCCTGTCGCGTATTTCAAGTTCCGTAGTTGCATTGGAAAGTGATGAAACGCTGACCCAGCACGCCACCGATGCGCTGCAGCGATTGGGCTACGATAATATCGCTGTCGTGTCCGGCGAACTGTCACAGGGCTTTCCGGCTCAGGGCCCTTACGATGTGATCGTGCTCGAAGGCTGTGTCGACGAAGTCCCGCAGACCCTGTTCGATCAGTTGAAGGATGGCGGGCGTCTCGTCGCCGTGATTGGGCGTGGAAATGCCGGTGTGGCAAGGCTGTTCGTGAAAGACGGCGAAGTTGTTGCCGGTCGCACGGTGTTCAATGCCGCCATTCGCCCGTTGCCGGGGTTTGAAAAGGCGCCTGTTTTCAAGTTCTAAGCGATTTTAGCCGAACCAGGTAAAGTGTGGATCAAGGCTTTCTGCGCGTGGTTTGCCATACGCGCAGGCGAATCTACTGTCCGATTTATAGGGCGCGCGAGAAAAGATAGTTGCAGCAGGCTTATCATAAGCCGCGATACGAACCGTGCTATCCGTGCAACATGCCATGGCTGCTGTGGCGAATCAGCTCTCCCCGGACGCGCGATTTTGTTGCGTCACCGCACGCGCTGGGTGTAGCCCTGTTGATCTGGACCGAATCTGTTTTAGAACCCGCCCAGGCTCCGGCTAGAGCGGTCCGTTCGACAGGTATTCTGCGAGGGCGTGTGTCTATTTTGTCAAAGAGTTTGTTTGCTGCCCTCCTTTCAGGCAGCGTTTTATTTTCTTCAGCCGCGTCCAGCGAAACCATTCTGGGCGCACTTTCCAAGGCTTATGAGTTCAACTCCTCGTTGAATTCGGCGCGCGCCGGTGTTCGTGTATCCGATGAAGGCGTTGCGATTGCAAAATCAGGTTACCGTCCGGTCGTGGCGGGGTTTTCAAGCTATTCTTTGGCCCGGCAGGCGGGGGTGCGCCTCGAAACCGGCGGTTTCGGCGTGTCGGTGTCGCAGGTCCTGTTCGACGGTTTCCAGACGCGCAACAGCGTCCGCGCTGCGGAATCGACCGTGTTCGCGCAACGCGAGGCTTTGCGCAATTCCGAGATGAACATCCTGTACAACGCCGCGGCGGCTTATATGGATGTGATCCGCGATCGGCGCATCGCTGATCTTCTGCAACGCAATCTTGCTTTCCTGGAAGAACAGGTTCGCGCCGCGAATTCGCGCTTTGAAGTAGGCGAGGGTACCCGCACCGACATTGCGCAGGCTGACGCGCAGCGCGCATCCGCCGTTGCGCAGTTGGCCGCAGCCCGTGCGCAGGCGCAGGCCAGCGCCGCAACCTATCGTCAGGTTATCGGCACGGAGCCAAACGGATTGACGGCTGCGTCGCCGATCGCGCGTCTGCTTCCCGCCACGCTCGATCAGGGCATCTCCTCGGCGCTCCAGGTCCACCCGGCGATCCAGTCCAACCTTCATGTGGTCGATGCCACGGAGTTCGGCGTGAAGACTTCCGAAGGTGCATTGCTGCCGCAGCTTTCGGCTGAGGGCACCGTTCAGCGCAGCTATCGCAATACGAGCCCGAGTTCGATTCAGGACGGCGAATCCGATGCTGCGAGTATCGGCCTTTCGCTGAACATCCCGATCTATAATGGCGGTCGCACCGCCGCTACGGTTCGCCAGAAGAAGGAACAGGTCGGGCAGGCGCGCATCGACGTCGATGTCAGCCGCGATCAGGTCCGTCAGGCGGTTACATCCGCGTGGACGCAATATATTGCCGCGCAGCAGTCGATCCGCGCCAACCGCGAGCTTGTTTCGGCCGCACAACTGGCGCTTTCGGGCGTGCAGGAAGAGCTGAATGTCGGCCAGCGTACAACGCTTGACGTGTTGGATTCGCAGGCCGATGTCATCACCGCGCAGGTCAATCTGGTTGAATCCGAGCGTGACGTTGTTGTCGCGAGCTATGCGATTCTCAACGCCACCGGTCGCTTATATGCCGAAACGCTCGGCTTGCAGGTCGCACGCCACGATCCGAAAGAGCATTACGACGCTGTGAAGGACAAGTGGTTCGGTTTGCGCACGCCAGACGGTCGCTGAGTGCTTTGCACTTGCACAAATTTCATGTGTGCAAGTGCTGCATATGCGGTTTCGGGATTCTCGCGCTTTCACACTTCGTTTACGCTTAAGGCATTGATTCGGTAGCGTAGCCGCGCTCCGATCACACGAATTGGCGGTGGAGCGATGGCGCAGGCGAACAGTGTTCAGCGTGAACCTTCGATGGAGGAAATTCTGGCCTCCATTCGCAGGATAATCGAAGACAGCGACACAACGCGTCCGGCCAATGATGTTGCGGCGTCCGAAGCCGGGCAGTCTGGTTTTGCGCAGCGAAGCGCGGCTCGTTCTGCGGAAAAGCCATCCGCACCGGTCGAAACGGCGACGGAGAGCTGGATCTCGTCGAAACCTGCGCGCGAAACGGAAAGCGATGAAACGCGCAATCGCCGCATTGCCGCTGAATTGCGTCCAAGCCTGGCGGCATTTTCCGCAGAAAAGCCAGCGTCTCAGCTTTCCGAGCCCGTTGAGGAAACCGTAGGCAGCGCCGCACCCGAGCCTGAATCGCCAGCAAAGCCCGAGCAGACCTCTGCGGCCTCACCGTCCATCCTTTCCGAAAAAGCGGGCCGCGAAGTGGCTGCAGCGTTCGGCGAATTGTCCGAGGCGGTTGCTTCGTCGCGGCAAAAGGACCTCGATGACATGGCCGAGCGCATGCTGCGGCCTATGCTCACGCAATGGCTGGATACCAATCTTCCGGCTCTGGTCGAGCGTCTCGTGCGCGAGGAAATCCAGCGCATTACCACGCCGCAACCGCGCTGATTGCGCCTGGCTTGTCGCCCATCTGTTGACTTGACCGGAGGCTTGGCGCTTTAACCGGCGCAGCATTTGCCGCCGAAAGGCGCGCTTCGTTCATTCAGCAGGTTCGGTATCCCATGCTTGAGAAAACCTACGACTCGAAATCCGTCGAGCCGCGCATCGCAAAGACCTGGGCCAACGCGGATGCGTTTCGCGCCGGCGCGGGTGCGCAGGAAGGCGCCGAGCCTTTCACCATCGTCATTCCGCCGCCCAATGTCACGGGTTCGCTGCATATGGGGCACGCGCTCAACAACACGTTGCAGGACATCATGGTCCGCTTCGAGCGTATGCGCGGCAAGGATGTTCTTTGGCAGCCGGGCATGGATCATGCCGGCATCGCAACGCAGATGGTGGTTGAGCGCAAGCTCGCCGCCGAGGGCCAGCCGGATCGCCGTGCGCTCGGCCGCGATGCCTTTATCGACAAAGTGTGGGAGTGGAAGGCCGAATCGGGCGGCCTGATCGCCAATCAGTTGCGCCGCCTCGGAGCGTCCTGTGATTGGTCGCGCGAACGCTTCACCATGGATGAGGGCTTGTCGAAAGCGGTCCTCGAAGTCTTCGTGACGCTCTACAAGCAGGGCCTGATCTATCGCGGCAAGCGTTTGGTCAATTGGGATCCGAAATTCGAAACCGCCATTTCCGACATGGAAGTCGAGTCGAAAGAAGTCGACGGCCATATGTGGCATTTCAAATATCCGCTGGCCGGCGGCGAAACCTATATTTATGTCGAGAAGGATGCAGACGGAAACGTCATCTTCGAAGAAGAACGCGATTATATTTCGATCGCCACCACGCGGCCTGAAACCATGTTGGGAGATGGCGCGGTCGCCGTTCATCCGGATGATGAGCGATATCAGGCAATTGTTGGGAAACTCTGTGAAATCCCGGTCGGTCCGAAGGCACAACGGCGGCTGATTCCGATCATTGCGGATGAATATCCCGATCCTGATTTCGGGTCCGGCGCGGTGAAGATCACGGGCGCGCATGACTTCAACGATTATCAGGTCGCGACCCGCAACAAGATCCCGCTTTATCGTTTGATGAACGGTCAGGCAAAGATGCGCGCCGATGGCGAGCCCTATGCCCGCGAGGCCGAGCGCGCGATGGAAATCGCCAAGTCGGGTGAATTGCCGAGCGAGTCGGAAATCGACGACATCAATCTCGTGCCGGAGGAATATCGCGGGCTTGATCGCTATGATGCCCGCGAGCGGATCGTCGCGGCGATCAATGCCGATGGTCTGGCTGTCACCACGCTTGATGAGGAAGGCAATGCCGTTCCTTATGTGGAAGCCAAGAAGATCATGCAGCCGTTCGGCGATCGCTCGAACGTCGTTATCGAACCGATGCTGACCGACCAGTGGTTCGTCGACAACAAGGCGATGGCAGGTCCCGCGCTCGATGCCGTTCGCGACGGGCGCACCAATTTCGTGCCGAAGAATTGGGACAAGACCTACAATAACTGGCTGGAAAACATCGAGCCGTGGTGCATTTCGCGCCAGCTCTGGTGGGGTCACCAGATTCCGGCCTGGTACGGCCCGGATGGGTCGATCTTCGTGGAAAAGGATGAAGAAGCGGCCCTTGAAGCGGCTGTGCAGCATTATCTGTCACATGAAGGCCCTTGGAAGGCCTGGGTGCAGGAGCGCCTGGAAAATTACGAGCCGGGCTCGATCCTGACGCGCGACGAGGACGTTCTCGATACGTGGTTCTCGTCGGCTTTGTGGCCGTTTTCCACACTTGGCTGGCCAGATCAAACGCCTGAGCTTGCGCGTTATTACCCGACAAGCGTTCTTGTCACCGGCTTCGACATCATTCCCTTCTGGGTTGTCCGGATGATGCAGATGGGTCTGCATTTCATGAAGGATGATGCCGGCAATGCCGTCGCGCCATTCCATACGATCTATATTCACGCCCTGGTTCGCGACAAGAACGGCGCGAAGATGTCGAAATCCAAGGGCAATGTCATCGACCCGCTGGATCTGATCGACGAATATGGCGCGGATGCGCTTCGCTTCACATTGGCGATCATGGCCGCGCAGGGGCGCGACGTGAAGCTCGATCCCGCGCGCATCGCCGGTTATCGCAATTTCGGCACCAAGCTTTGGAATGCCACGCGTTTTGCCGAAATGAATGGCGTGAAGCGCAATGACGCCTTCTGGTTGGACGACGCCAAACTGCCGGTCAATCGGTGGATTTTGACGGAGCTTACACATACGGCGGCCGAGATCACGCAAGGGATCGAAACCTATCGCTTCAACGATGCGGCAGGAGCTGCGTATCGCTTCGTCTGGAATCAGTTCTGCGATTGGTATCTCGAACTGTTGAAGCCCGTTTTCATGGGTGAGGATGAGGCGGCCAAGGCGGAAAGCCAGGCGGTGGCCGCCTTCGTTCTGGACGAGATCTACAAGCTTCTGCATCCGTTCATGCCGTTCATGACCGAAGAGCTTTGGGCGCATACTGCGGGTCAGGGCGAGCGCTCCACGCTTTTGTGCCATGCGGAATGGCCGGCGCCTTCGTTTGAAGATGCCGATGCCGCAGCGGATGTGAACTGGCTGATCGAGCTTGTCACAGGCATCCGCTCCGTGCGCGCGGAAATGAATGTCCCTGCCGGCGCCATTGCGCCGATTGTCGTGGTGGATGTAGGCGAGGATACCAAGGCTCGTTTTGCGCGTCATGAAAGCGCGATCAAGCGTTTGGCGCGTGTGGGTGATGTCACCTTTGCGCAAGCCGCGCCAGGCCAGTCGGCTCAGCTTGTTGCGAACGAAGCCACGATCTGTCTGCCACTTGGCGCGTTGATTGATGTCGGCGCTGAAAGCGCGCGGCTAAACAAGGAGATCGGCAAAGCGACAGCGGAAATCGAGCGGATCGACAAGAAGTTGTCGAACGAAAAATTCGTTGCCAACGCGCGTCCGGATGTCGTCGAAGCCGAACGTGAGAAAAAGATTGCGCTGTCGCAAGAGGTAGAAAAGTTGACCGCGGCCCTCGAAAGGGTTCAGAACAAATAATGCGAGTTGGCGAATG
>JAFAGL010000056.1 GCA_023422735.1 Pseudomonadota bacterium | reverse complement strand
GATACTGGATGCGCCTTATGCCGGCGGTTATCACTGGGGCACATTTCAATTGACCGCCGAAGCCGTGGATGCACCCGCATTGATGCTTGATGCGGCCTTGGACGAGGCCGCAATTGCGCGCGAACGTTTCAAGGCGCTGCGGCCCGGACAGATCTGGGATATTCCGGCACTGTGATTACGCGCTCGATCCCCTTTTCTAAGGCCCCAGCCATGCCGCGAAGCTGGTAATGGCCTGTACTTTCCGCCATATAGCGGCGGACAAGGACAGTATGCTCATGACTTCGCCCGCCCCATTCGTGAAAATGAACGGTCTCGGCAACGACATCATCGTTGCCGATATGCGCGGCCGTGCAGATCAGGTCACCGCGCAAGCCGCTGTCGCCCTTGCCGGCGATCCGGCAACGCGTTTCGACCAGATCATGGCGATCTATGATCCGCGCAGCGACGGCACCGACGCTTATATCGCGATCCTGAACTCGGATGGCTCGATAGCGCAGGCCTGCGGCAACGGTACGCGCTGCGTGGTGCAAACTCTGGCGCGCGAAAGTGGCCGCAGCCATTTCAACTTCGAAACCATTGCCGGCCGCCTTGAAGCCGAGCAGCATGCTGACGGCCTGATCTCGGTCGATATGGGCAAGCCGCGCTTTGGCTGGCAGGAAATCCCGCTTTCCCAACCAGTGGACGACACATGCGCCATCGACCTGTCCGTCGGGTCCTTGTCCTCACCATCTGTCGCCTCGATGGGCAATCCACATGCGATCTTCTGGGTGGATGAGGATGTCTGGTCGATCCCACTCGACCAGTATGGACCCCAGCTTGAACATCATCCGATGTTCCCCGAACGCGCCAACATCTCCATCGTCCAGTTGACTGGCCCAGACGAGATGGCGATCCGGACATGGGAGCGCGGCGCGGGCCTGACAGGCGCGTGCGGATCGGCAGCCTGCGCGGCTGGCGTCCTGGCAGCACGCACCGGGCGCACAGGCCGCAAGGTGACGCTCACCGTGCCAGCCGGCGGACAGTTGCAGATCGAATGGCGTGCCGACGACAATGTGGTCATGACCGGTTCCGCAGAATGGGAATGGTCGGGCGCGTTTGACCCCGCGACCGGCAACTGGACACGCGCACCGGAGGATCTCGCCTCATGAGTGCCGGCATGAACAAGGGATCGGGGGAACCGGGGGGAACCGGCCTCGAAATCGTCACCTTCGGTTGCCGCATGAACACCTACGAATCCGAGGTGATGCGGCGCGAAGCGAGTGCAGCCGGCCTCGACACGCTGAAAGGTGGCGCGGTCGTCTTCAACACCTGCGCGGTGACGGCGGAAGCCGTGCGGCAAGCCAAGCAGGCGATCCGCAAGGCCCGCCGCGAAAATCCGGATGCGCGCATCATCGTGACCGGGTGCGCAGCACAAACCGAACCGGGCAGCTTCGGCGCGATGGACGAAGTCGATCTCGTTCTCGGCAATGAAGACAAGCTGAAAGCGCATTCCTACCGCGCCTTGCCCGATTTCGGCGTCAACGACACCGAGAAGGTGCGCGTCAACGACATCATGAGCGTGACCGAAACCGCCGGCCATATGGTCGATGCGATCGAAGGCCGCGCCCGCGCCGTCGTACAGGTCCAGAACGGCTGCGACCATCGCTGCACCTTCTGCATCATCCCCTATGGCCGCGGCAATTCGCGCTCGGTTCCGATGGGCGCCGCGATCGACCAGATCAAGCGGCTGGTCGGCAATGGCTATGCCGAGGTCGTTTTGTCGGGCGTCGACCTGACGAGCTGGGGCGCGGATTTGCCTGGCAGCCCGAAGCTCGGGCGCCTGGTTCGGACCATCCTGCAGCAGGTGCCGGATCTGCCCCGTTTGCGGCTGTCGTCCATCGATTCCGTCGAGGCAGACCCGGAACTGATCGAGATCATCGGCGGCGACAAGCGCCTGATGCCGCATCTGCATCTATCCTTGCAGGCCGGTGACGACATGATCCTCAAGCGCATGAAGCGACGGCATCTGCGCGATGATTCGATCAGCTTTTGCGCCGACATCCGGGCTGTGCGCCCCGACATCGTCTTCGGCGCAGACCTGATCGCAGGTTTCCCGACCGAAACCGAGGCGATGTTTGAAAACACGCTGAGGCTGGTGGAAGAATGCGGCTTGTCGCATCTGCATGTCTTCCCCTTCAGCCCGCGCGAAGGCACGCCCGCCGCGCGCATGCCGCAGCTCGATCGCGGCCTGATCAAGACACGCGCTGCACGGCTGCGCGCCGTGGGGGATGCAGCATATGAAGCGCATCTTTCCGGCCTGATCGACACGAAGCAGAATATCCTGATCGAGCGTGATGGCATTGGCCGCACCGAAGGCTTTACGATAGCTGGCGTCGACGCGGGCGAGCCCGGCACCATCATCGAGCGGATCGTGACCGGCCATGATGGCCAGCGTCTTCTCACCCGCGACAGCCAAACTTCCCGCGCCGCCAGCGCGCGCGCAGCCTGAACCGGATTTCCCATGGCCCTTGGTTTCATCAAGAAGATCTTCTCCTTCGGCAACCAGCCGGAGCCGCAGCCTGAACCGGAGAAACCACAGCCCTCCCCGGTGGTGCCGGTCGAGCCGACACCGGTTCCAGCCGAACCTGTCCCGGAACCCGAAATACCTGCGAAACCGCAGCCGCAGCCTGAACCAACCCCAGCGCCAGCGCCTGAGGTTCCGGCCCCCGTTGAACCGGCCCCCGCACCTTCTGAATTTCCCGCGCAGCCCGCGCCAACAGAGGTTCCGGACCATCTTCCGCCAGAAGAACCCGCGCGTTCGGAGCCCCAACCTGTGCCTGAGGTCCCGCTGGAAGTTCCGGCACCCGCGCCGGAGATGCCTGCCGAACCCTTGCGCGATCTGGCGCCGCAACCCGTTTCCGCTCCCCAGCCTGCTTCCAAGCAAAGCGACCGCATCACCGTTGGCAAGACCGTCGAGCGGCCAGGCACACTGTCGCCTGCCGAACAGCAGCGCCAGAATTGGCTACAGCGTTTGCGCAGCGGCTTGTCGCGCTCGTCGCGTGAGCTTGGCGACAATCTGACCGGCGTTTTTTCCAAGACACTTTTGACGGAAGAAATCGTCGAAGAACTGGAAGAAGTGCTGATCCGGGCCGATCTCGGCGTGGAAACTGCCATGAAAGTCGCCGACAAGCTGGCCGAAGGGCGCTTTTCCAGCCGCACAACGGAAGAAGATGTGCGCCGCGTCGTGGCTGGCGAGGTGGAAAGTGTTCTGACGCCTGTCGCCAAGCCGCTGGAACTCGATCTCGGCCACAAGCCGCATGTGATCCTCGTTGTCGGCGTCAATGGCACGGGCAAGACGACCACGATCGGCAAGCTCGCGCAGAAGCTGACGGCCGGTGGAGTCAAGGTGATGCTGGCGGCTGGCGACACGTTCCGCGCTGCCGCCATCGAACAGTTGAAGATCTGGGGCGAGCGCACCAATTCGCCGGTGATCGCGACCAAGCTCGGCGCGGATGCCGCAAGCCTTGCCTATGACGCCTTCGCCCAGGCCAAACAGGCGGGCTCGGATGTTCTCATCATCGACACAGCCGGCCGCCTGCAAAACAAGGCGGAGTTGATGGACGAGCTGCACAAGATCACACGCGTGCTGAAAAAGCTCGATCCGGAAGCGCCGCATACGGTCCTGCAAACAGTGGATGCGACCACCGGCCAGAATGCGATGAACCAGGTCGAAATCTTCCGCAATGTTGCGGGCGTCAACGGGCTGGTGATGACCAAGCTTGATGGCACCGCGCGCGGCGGTATTCTGGTCGCGATTGCCGCCAAGCACAAACTGCCGGTTTACTTCATCGGCGTTGGCGAGCAGGTAGAGGACCTCGAACCGTTTTCCGCAGGCGATTTCGCGAAAGCCATTGCCGGCCTGGCATGATCTTATCCCAACTTCGCCGTTTTTGCCGAACAGACACGGCGCCACGCAATCCATCTCACGCGCAGCCCGTCGAAGGCCCTTCCCATGACTAGCCGTATCATCGAACGCGATCCATCCGACCCCAAGAAGAAGGAAGTCAGCCCCCTTCTGAAACTGGCGCTCGAACTCGGCCCGTTGATGGTCTTCTTCTTCGGCAATACGCGTGGTGAATGGCTGATTGAAAAATTTCCGGTTCTCGCGGGCATCGGCGACCAGCTTTTCCTGGCTACCGCGCTTTTCATGGTCGCAACCGCGATCGCGCTGTCCGTTTTCCACTGAATCCATGGCGTTCTGCATGGC
>JAFAGL010000038.1 GCA_023422735.1 Pseudomonadota bacterium | reverse complement strand
TTCCAGCCGATGAATGTCAATTTCGGTTTGTTTCCACACGTGGAAGCGCCGAAGATCGAAGGCAAGCGCCTGCGCGGCAAGGATAAGATTGTGGCAAAAAGGCATGCGATCACGTCGCGCGCGCTTCATGATTGCCGAGCCTGGTTAGGTCTGCCAGCGGTTGTAAAAACGCAAATCAGCGCTGACGCAGCTGAATGATCACCACCCGCGGGCTGCGCGACGTATCAATACCCATTGCCGCCGGAGATCCGACAATTCGGCGGCTTGGTCGAAGGGTCTGTCCGGCTTGATCTGCCCAAGGTAAGCGGGCGTCAGCGCCACCGGCAGCAAGGCTGGACGCATTTTAGCTGGTAACTCTTTCGCGGACGCCTGGAAACGCAAAAGATGCTCTTTCGCGAGAGCTATCATCATCTCGACGACGGATTTCAACCCGTCGCGATCGTCACCTCGCAAGAAGGTTTCGGCATCAAGACCCGCTGCTGCAAGCATATCCTGCGGAATCATGCATTTCCCCCGTGCGCGGTGGATAGGGATCAGACGGATGATCCCCGCGATACCCATTGCGCATCCTCCATGACCGGCGGCATCGCTCAACAAGCGTCCTCCTTCCCTGTCACAACAGAGACCCGCAAGTTGAACAATGGCCGAAGCGGTTTCTCCGCAATAGGCTTCAAGTTCCGTTCTCGTCAAAAGCGGATCTGCGTATAGGTCACCGATCCGCGCATCGATGTAGGTTTGGAATGCAGATACCGGAAGCGCGCAATCATGGATCGTTTGCAGCAGTGCATTGACGACAGGTGCGCCTTCTCCGCTGTATTCTCCCCCTGTCAGCACGTCGCGCCACCACTGCATCCGGATTTCACCAGGCAGAACGTCGCGCACGCGATTGGCGATACTCGCCAGTTCCGCGTTAAAGGCATAAAGGGCTTGAAGGTAAGGGCGCTTGGCATCCGGAGCATAAAGCGAGGAAAGATAGCGATCCCGGTCGGTTTCCGCCAATTGAACGCGGCAATATTCGAAATCAGCCTCGCTCATCACTCCACGCTGAACAACGCAGCTCCCACCGCCCGATCTTCCGCCAATAGCACGTTATAAGTGCGTACGGCAGCACCGGTTGACATGGGATCAGCGGAGATACCGCTTGAGCGGAAGCGTTCCTTCAGTTCGCGTGGCAGTGGCTGAAGATTGGCACCTGTTCCCACCAAGAGAACTTCGATGCTTGCCTCTTCGTCCAAGATGCGTTGGAAATCAATTTCAGTAAGCAGATTTCTGTCCTGAGGCTCCCATCCATAAATTCCGGATGGGAGGCACAAGATCGACCCGCGATGCGACATATCCGCAAACCGAAAACCACCATCGCCATAGGCGTCGATCGGCGCACGCCCGGGAAAATGCGCCTTTCTGATCTGGAGGCCCTCACTCATGTCTCAATATCTCAGGACTTTGATGGCTGAGCGGCCACGTCACCCTTGCCGGCTTCGCCTTGCTTATCAAAAATATCAGCGCGAAGCTTGAACAAGATCAACATTGGCCCGGCGATAAAGAGTGACGAGTAGGTGCCGACAAAGACACCGAGAATGATCGCGAACACAAAGGACGAAATCACTTCGCCGCCGAAGAAATACAAGGCGAACAGCGCGAGAAGCACGGTGAGGCCTGTCAAGATCGTGCGCGAAAGTGTCTGGTTCAACGCTATGTTGATCACCTGATCAATCGGCATCTTCTTGTAACGCCGCAGCATCTCCCGGATACGATCATAAATCACAACCGTGTCATTGATCGAATAGCCGACCACAGTCAAAATCGCCGCGATACTCGAAAGATTGAATTCCAATCCGAAGAATACGTAGATGCCGACAATGACGATCACGTCATGCAAAGTCGAGACAATGGCGCCCACGCCAAACTGCCATTCGAAGCGGAACCAGATATAGATTAGCATACCGATCATCGACAAGACGATGCCAAGCGTTCCAGTCCATGCCAGTTCGCCCGAGACAGTCGGACCGACCACTTCGACGCGGCGGAAGTCGTAATCGGAAGCAAGCTCACCTTGAACCTTGGCAACCACCGACTGCTCGGCATTGTCACCACCTTCCTGGGTTCCGACACGAATAATCAAGGCGCCTTCATTGCCGAACTCCTGAACCTGGACTTCGCCAATATTGAGCTCGTTCAATCGCGCGCGCACATCGCCGGGATCCGCATCCCGGTCTTTTGCCTGAACCTCGATGAGTGAGCCACCGAGGAAGTCGATGCCGTAATTGAACGGTGTCACAGCGACCAGAGCGATGACACCCAGTGAAACAAGTCCCGAGAACGCAAAGCCGACATTACGCCACTTCATGAACGGGATTGTCGGATTAAGCGGCAGATAGTTTACCAGCCCACTCGGATAGTCTTTTGGACGTGACCGCTTGATCCAGATTGCGACCAGCCAACGCGTCAGCGTGAAGGCCGTGAACACGGTTGTGACGATACCGATACCCAAAGTGACCGCGAAACCGCGGATCGGACCGGTACCGATATAGAACAGGATAATTGCGACGATGAAGGTGGTGAGATTGGCGTCCACCACCGTTGCGAGCGCTTGCTGAAAGCCGCGGTCAAAGGATTGAACGAGAGATCGTCCTTGCGCGCGCTCCTCGCGGACGCGTTCAAAGATGATGACGTTCGAATCCACCGCCATACCCATCGTGAGCACGATACCGGCGATGCCGGGAAGGGTCAGCGTCGCGCCGAGCATCGTAAGTACCGAGATGATCAGTGCCACATTCGCGAACAAGGCAATGTTGGCGATAATGCCGAGCTTGCCATAAACGGCCAGCATGCAGACCACGACGAGCACAGCGCCGACAGCCGAGGCGAGTTTGCCGGCATTGATCGAGTCTTCGCCAAGGCTTGGTCCGACCGTGCGTTCCTCAACAATGGTCAGGTCGGCCGGCAAGGCGCCAGCGCGCAACAGAACAGCGAGATCGCTCGCAGTCTGAGCATTGAAGTTACCGGAAATCTGACCTTGTCCGCCAAGGATCGGTTCACGGATTTGCGGCGCAGAAACAACCTGGTTATCCAGAATGATCGCGAAAAGGCGTCCAACATTCTGCTGCGTCGCCTGCCCGAAGCGCTGTGCGCCCTGGCTGTCGAACCGGAACGAAACGGTCCATTCATTGGTACGCTGGTCGAGCGAAGGCTGCGCGTCAGTGAGATTATCACCCGCCACGATTACCCGGTTCTCGATCAAATAAGGGACGGGTGGATCATCCGTCGAATACATCACCGTGGAGCCGGCGGGCGGGCGCGCGTTGATTGCTTCCTGAACCGGAACCGACTGGTCAACCATCTGGAACGTCAACTTGGCAGTCTGGCCAAGGATGTCCTTCAGGCGCTGAGGGTCCTGCAAACCGGGAACCTGAACGAGGATCCGATCGGTTCCCTGTCGCTGAATGATCGGTTCGGTCGTGCCCAGTTCGTTGACACGACGCCCAATGACTTCGACCGACTGCTGCACCGCCGCTCTGGTGCGATAAGCAACTCCGTCTTCTGTCAAAGACAACCGGAACAGACCCGGTTCGGGCTCGTCCAAAGCAAGTTCGGAAACGCTGCCCGCGCTAAAAAGGCTGGTTGAGATCGGTGCCGTCAGCCCCTGCAAAGCAGTGCGGGCAGCATCGAATTGCTGGGAATCACGAACCCGAACCTGCACGGCGCGATTCGTGCCAGACAGGCCCGCATAGCCGATGCGGGCATCGCGCAAAGTGGTGCGGATCGTGTCGCGCGTTGCTTCCAGCCGATCATTGATGAGATCCTGCTGGTCGACCTGCAAAAGGATGTGCGACCCGCCCTGCAGATCGAGGCCCAGCGTCATGGCGCGCTTGGGCAGCCAATCCGGCAATGCGTCGAGCGTCTGCTGGGACAACATGTTTGGAACAGAGATGATCACGCCGATCAACACGACGAGCCAGATGGCGATGGTCTTCCATCGAGAAAAATATAGCATGTTGCCTCTACCGGCGCGGGATGGTTGCGGCGGGCATGCCGCCGCGAATACGGTTATTTCTTGGCGTTCTGGTTGGCGATCGGCTCGCCCTTTACCCGCACATCGGAAATTGTCGAGCGCAACGCCGTGACTTTCAGACCGCCGCCAAGATCGATTTCCATCTCATTGTCGTCGATGACCTTGCTCACCTTGCCCACAAGACCGCCGCCCGTCACGACCGTATCGCCGCGGCGAACGTTGGCCAGCATCTCGGTGCGCTTTTTCATCTGGGCGCGCTGCGGACGGATGATCAGGAAATACATGATGACGAAAATCAGGATGAACGGCAAAACGCTCATCAGGATTTCGGGCGCCCCGCCGGTTGCGGATTGGGCATAAGCCGGTGTGACGAACATGACGGTTTCTCCAGACAAAACAATAGCGGGGAAGCTCGCGGCCTCCCGAAAGTGGGCGGACTATAATCGCCCGTCACGCATAAGCAACCGCCAGCATCGATGCTGGGGAAGCTTTCCGCAGCCTATACGCCATGTTAGAGGCGACTGCAGTCAAATTCGTGCCGATTTGGGAGGTGTAGATGAGCGCCAAGGACTTCATGGCCCTGAATGAGAAACTCGATCGGTTGATTGCCGCAATTGAGCGTCTTGGGCCTCCGGCTGCTATTACCCCCACCTTTGAAGAATCAGACTGTTTTGTATGGTCGGCGGAGAAAAGTTGCCTCGAACCGGTTCGTCGCGTCAATCGTGTCGAGCTTGGATTGATCAAGGGCGTTGACCGCGTTCGCGACATTCTCGTGGACAATACCGAGCGTTTTTCCCGAGGTCTGCCCGCCAACAACGTGCTCCTTTGGGGGGCAAGGGGAATGGGGAAATCATCCCTTGTGAAGGCCGCTCACGCGACGATCAATCATGCGTCAGATCATGACCTGAAGCTCATCGAGATCCATCGCGAGGATATCGACACCCTGCCCAAGCTTCTCACCTTGCTGAAGGATTCGGACAAGCGGTTCATTCTGTTTTGCGACGACCTGTCATTCGATCACGACGATACATCCTACAAATCCCTGAAAGCCGCCCTCGAAGGCGGTGTGGAGGGGCGGCCGGACAACGTCATCTTCTACGCGACATCCAACCGTCGGCATCTCCTGCCGCGGGATATGATCGACAATGAGAGATCAACGGCGATCAATCCCGGCGAGGCAGTGGAAGAAAAGGTTTCGCTTTCCGATCGCTTCGGCCTGTGGCTCGGCTTTCACAAATGCAGCCAAGACGATTACCTGGCCATGGTTGATGGGTATGTGGATCATTTCGGTCTCACCATTCCGGCAGATGACTTGCATGCGCAGGCATTGGAATGGGCCACGACAAGAGGGAGCCGTTCCGGGCGTGTTGCGTGGCAGTTCGTTCAGGATCTGGCTGGCCGCCTCAAAACATCGCTCGTCCGCCAGACCAAGGCTTCTTGAGTATTCTGGCAGTCTGGATCGATCGCAAACGGTATATGTTTCGAGCATAAACTTTCAAATGAAAAAGCCCGCCGCGATGGTGCGACGGGCAGTCTCTGGACCGGACTGGAGGCACGGTCCACTCATTGGGTCGTTATTCTTGCTATTCCAGGAAGGTCGACGGGTCGACCGGTGAGGAATTCTTACGAACCTCGAAATGAAGCTTGGGACTTTCGGTTGACCCGGTCATGCCGGACAAGGCGATATCCTGCCCGCGCTTGACGGTTTGACCGCGCTTGACCTTCAACTCGCTGGCGTGACCATAAACCGTCACCAGTCCGTCATCATGACGAACGAGAACCGTGTTGCCGAATTCCTTCAGGCCATCACCCGCATAGATAACCACGCCGTTTTCAGCAGCCTTCACAGGCGTACCTGACGGCACAGCGATGTCCAGACCATCGCTCGACTTGCCGTTACCCTTGCCATAGGAGGTTATGACCTTGCCGCGCACAGGCCAGCGCATTTTCCCGATTCCGGTCCCGCCAGGCGCTTCCGCGTCGGACCCCTCGACAATGGCGCGCGCGCTTTGTGGCGGCGGAGAATAGGCCGCCGGTTCGGCTTTCGTTTCAGCCGGCTTCGCAGTCGCAACCTGCGGTGCAGCAGCGGGAGCGGCCGGTGCCGGTGCCGCCGAAGCCGCCGGCGGTGCCAACGGCTTGGGCGCTGCAGCAACCTGAGTTTGCGCGACGGGGGCTGACCCGTTCGGCAGGCGCAGATTTTGCCCGATACGAATATCGCCATCCGTGAGGCCATTCGCTGCCTTCAACGCAGCAACCGTTGTACCGGAACGGCGAGCGATGGATGACAGCGTATCGCCGGAAGAAACGGTATATGCACCGCTTGCATTGAGGGCTTGGCCTTGCTGAGGCGTAGCAGGCGCAGATCTAGGAACCGACGCAACCTGTACAGGCTGCTGCTGACTGGTGGCAGGTGTCCCGTAACCATTGCGTGCCTGCATCGGCGCTTCGCTGGCGGCTGGCGAAACGGGCGGCAGGCTGGAATTCATTTGCTGACCGCCAGACGTGCTGACGGGGGCCATAGCGTTTCTCTGGACTGTGCCGCTTGGCGCAGCAGGCAAAGCAGCGGGAGCCTGGCCGTAGGATTGGTTGTTTGCTGTTTGCGTCGACGAAGTCGATGCCGTGGTGAACATATCGCCGGTGAAGCGTGATACACCCGAGCTACAACCAGCAGCGACACCCGCCAAAAGAATGGCGGCGCCACGAAGCACCAGACGCTCGTTCGCCTTCAGAACATTCAATCGCATGATGTCGACCCGCACCCACCCGTTACAAAAGACATGAGGGTCATTAAGCGCGATTAGCGTTACCGGTCGGTTAATATTGCTGAAGAAACTGAGCTTTCTCTCGAGCTAAAGAGCCTGAGCCATTCCCGACACGATTGGCTGAAAGCGGACAGTTCCCACTTCCTGTTCTTCGAAACGACTGCCGGTTTTCGTCAACCGAACGAGAGTTTGCCGGCCATCGGCTGGACCGATCGGCGCGATCATCACACCGCCACTGGACAATTGCTCAATGAAGGATTGCGGCAACGTCGGATAGGCCGCCCAAGCAATGATACGGTCGAACGGCCCCTCGGCAACCACGCCGTGTTTCCCGTCCGCATGACGAAACAAAACATTGTCGATGCCGAGCGGCTCCAGACGTTTGCGGGCATCCTCTACCAGCGTCCTATATCTTTCGAGCGACAATACACGCGCGGCAAGCCGCGATATTACGGCAGCCGTATATCCGGTTCCACTGCCGATCTCGAGAACGCGTGCGCCCGGCGAAATATCCAACGCCGTCAGCACTTGAGCCTGCGTATCGACGCCCTCCAAAGCTTCTCCACAAGCAACCGGCAACATGCGATCCGACCACGCATATTCGGAACACTGATTTGATACAAAGCTGCGCCGTGGCGTCGCCTCAAAGGCCGCCAACACCTGCTTGCTCACCAGCGCCTTGCCGCGCAAGCGCAACATGAACGCCGCAAAGCCTTCACGATCCGCTTCTTCCGGGGTCATTTCAACGCATCTCGCAAAAGGTCCTGGACCTCGTAAGCGGTGAAATCGAGCTTTAACGGAGACACCGAGATATGATCCGAGTGGAGCGCGTGGATATCTGTCCCGCCGGGAACGTCGCCCGTTTCGCGCCCGAATCTGAGCCAGTAGTAAGGCAAGCCGCGTCCATCTGCCCGCTCGTCGACCGTGATGCCGTAAATCAGCTTGCCCTGCCGCGTGACCTGATGGCCCTTCACACCATCCGGCTGGCAATTGGGAAAATTCACATTGAGCAGAACGCCCGCAGGCAGATCGATCCCGATGAGTTTCTTCAACAAAGCCGGAGCGTGGGTTTCCACCGTGTTCCACGGAACCACACGGCCATCATTGGCGAAAGTATAGCCTTGGCTGAGCGCGATCGACCGTATGCCTAGCAAGGTGCCTTCGATCGCGCCCGCGACAGTACCCGAATACGTCACATCATCGGCGATATTCGAGCCTGAATTCACGCCTGAAAGGACGAGGTCGGGCGCCTCAGGCATAATGTTGCGCACACCCATTATCACGCAATCTGTGGGTGTTCCTCGAACCGCAAAGTGTCGATCGTCGATTTGACGCATGCGCAAAGGTTCGGAAATCGACAAGGAATGCGAGAAGCCGGATTGATCGGTTTCCGGAGCAACCACCCAGACATCATCGCTTATCAGGCGAGCAATCCGTTCAAGTACGGCCAAGCCTTCGGCATGGATGCCATCGTCATTGGTCAAAAGTATGCGCATGCGTGGAGAGCCCTCTTCAGGCGGCAATTATGATCTGCCGCCAATCCGTTCCTTACCGCTCATGTAGGGACGAAGCGCTTGCGGAACAGTTACGCTACCATCTCGATTTTGGTAGTTTTCGAGGACGGCGATCAATGCGCGGCCGACGGCTGTGCCTGAACCGTTGAGCGTGTGCACGAAACGGGTCCCCTTCTCGTCCTTGACCCGATAGCGCGCATCCATCCGCCGCGCCTGGAAGTCGCCACAAACCGAGCAGGAAGAAATCTCGCGATAGGCCTTCTGGCCGGGCAGCCAGACTTCAATGTCGTAGGTTTTCCGAGCGCCAAAACCCATGTCTCCGGTGCACAAGACCACCGTGCGGAACGGCAGTTCCAGCCGTTTCAACACGGTTTCCGCGCATTCGGTCATCCTGTCATGTTCTGCAAGGGAGCTTTCCTCATCGGTGATGGAAACCAGCTCGACCTTGTTGAACTGGTGTTGCCGCAACATGCCGCGCGTATCCCGCCCAGCAGAGCCCGCCTCAGACCTGAAGCAAGGGGTCAAGGCGGTAAAACGGAGCGGCAATTGCTCTTGAGAAAGAATTTGTTCGCGAACGAGATTGGTCAATGGCACTTCAGCAGTCGGGATCAGCCCTAAACGGCTTTCGCCATGCGGAGTGAAAAACAGATCTTCTTCAAATTTGGGAAGCTGGTTGGTGCCAAACAAAGCTTCGTCACGCACGAGCAAAGGCGGCTGGACTTCCAGGTAGCCATGTTCCTCCGTATGAAGATCCAGCATGAACTGGCCGATCGCACGCTCCAAACGCGCAATCTCCCCCTTCAACACGTTGAAACGCGCGCCTGACAGTCGAGCTGCGGATTCGAAATCCATCAAGCCCAGCGCTTCGCCGATTTCGAAATGTTCGAGCGGCTTCTCCGGCATCGTTTCGCGACGCGATTCGATCAATTCCTTGCCGAAGTTTCTCACTTCGACATTGCTTTTCTCATCCTTACCGACCGGCACTTCCGGCAAAGGTAAATTTGGAACGATGGCAAGCGCGTCGTTCAACGCGCGAACAAGCCGACGTTCTTCTGCTTCACCGCCCTGGATAAAGCTCTTGATCTCAGCCACCTCCGACTTGAGCGCTTCCGCTCTTGCCGAATCGCCAGCACGCATCGCATTGCCGATTTCTTTTGATGCAGCGTTGCGGCGCTCCTGGGCCTCCTGGAGACGACCCAAATGCGCTCGGCGCTCTTCATCAAGCATGATGAGGTGTTCTGCCTGCGGTGCCGCTGAACGGGAGGCGAGCGCCGCATCAAGAGCGTTTGGGTTATCGCGTATCCACTTAATATCGAGCATGGGGAATTCGTCCGGTCTATGTATCCGCAGGGGGGTAGACCGCGCCGGGCTCCGGCGCAAGTCCGGGAAAGAAAAAGGGGCACCCGCAAGGCACCCCATCAAGAAAGTTCTACCTGTGTTTCCCAGTTCAGGTTGAAGCTGAACTATCGGGATCGAGTACCGGCGGAACTTCCTCCTCCTTCGCTTCCTCATCACGCGCCTGCTGTTCTTCGGCACGCTTGCGCTCGATGACACGGGCCATCCAGATCGAGATTTCGTATAAAAGGATCGTCGGAAGCGCCAAGCCAATTTGGCTGACCGGATCCGGCGGCGTCAAAACAGCTGCGGCAATGAATGCGATGACGATCGCCCAGCGACGCTTGGAAGCGAGCGCCTCTGAAGTCAGCAAACCAACACGCGCCAGAAGCGATGTTACCACAGGCAACTGAAAGACCAGACCGAACGAAAATATCAGGGTCATGATCAGACCCAAATATTCGGAAACACGCGGAAGCAAGGAAATCTGGATTTCTTCCCCCGGCCCGACCTGCTGCATGGCCAGAAAGAACCACATGACCATCGGGGTGAAGAAGAAATAAACGAGCGCTGCGCCCATCAGAAAGAGAATAGGTGATGCAACGAGGAACGGCAAAAAGGCCGCGCGTTCGTTTTTATACAGACCAGGCGCTACGAATTTATAAAGCTGCGCCGCTATCAAGGGGAACGCCAGCACCAGGCCGCCGAACATGGCTAGTTTGATCTGCGTGAAGAAAAACTCCTGCGGCGCAGTGTAGATCAACTCAACCTGACCGTTGTTCAAGCCAGCCCAGCTCATTGCCCATTTATATGGAATAACAAGCAGTTCGAAGAGTTGCTTAGCGAAAAAGAAGCAAAGTAGGAATGCAATGAAAAAGCCGCCGATCGCCCAAATAAGACGGGATCGAAGCTCGATCAGATGATCAAGCAAGGGTGCGGAAGATTTCTCGATATCGTCGTCCGAAGTCGTCACGAATTGCTTCCGCCTTCTTTCGGCTTGCGGCTACGCGCCGGCTTGGCCGCAATCTTATCAGTCGCCCCTGAAGACGCCGCATTTCCAGATTCAACAGACGCTTTCGGCTTAGCTGGCGAGGATTTACCGCTTTCGGCCTTCAGCTTCGCAGCTGCAGCAACCGGCTTTTCCGATGTCGTCGTGCGTGCTTTCGCCGAAGTCCCCTTTGCAGTAACCGTTCTGCTTTTTCGAACCGGCTTCGGCTCGGCCGTGTTTGTATTATTGGCCCCAGATTGCGGTTGAGCAACAGCATTCGTCGCAGTTGATCCGTTCGATGTCGCCGTGACAGGCCCGGTTTTCACCGGCTCCGCAGCCACTGGATCGGTAGATGCGGGCGGTGTGGGAACAGACGTTTTGGGCCGCATGATCGTATCCATCCCAGACCGAACATCCGCAGCAGCTTTTTCCATCGGGCTGAAAGCTTTGCGAATTTCATTCTTGGGATTGAGCGAGCGAAGATCATTGACCGATTGCCGCACGTCGTCGAGATCGGCTTCCTTCATCGCCTCGTCAAACTGACGACGGAAATCACCAGCCATAGAGGACAGTTTCGTAGTGAACTTGCCAAAAGTGCGCAGCATCTTCGGCAAGTCTTTCGGACCCACGACCACGATCATGACGATCGCGATCACGAGCATCTCGCTCCATCCTACATCGAGCATCGAGGTTCTTTCCCGCTCAGGCTTCGCTAGACGGGCGCGTTACGACTTGGTCGCTTTGCGATCCGGCGTAACGACGGTTTCGCCGGGACGATGTTCCACAGTGCGCGGATCAACCGGACGCTCTTCCTCGACCGTGTCGTCGTCGTTCATGCCTTTTTTGAAGCTCTTGATGCCCTTGGCCATGTCGCCCATCAATTCGGGGATCTTGCCACGGCCAAACAGAAGAAGAACCACGACAAGGACGATCAGCCAGTGCCAGATTGAAAAGGAACCCATGATATCTCTCTCGAATTCTTGCCTTGGAAGACAGCCCGTTCGCTTTCGAGAACCGGCAACCTCCCTTTACCTGAATAGCAGCACATCAGAGATTTCCGGCGGAAGGAAGACTTTCCGCAGTTGAAAGACAATGCGCCGCATCCCGTTTTGCGGTTTTCCGTAATGTTTGCATAAAAGCACCGCTTCAAATGCAAACTATACAGGTTCGCTGCGCTGTTACCACGGGCATGGTGCTTTCTCCAAGGCTTTCGCACGGTAAAGCACATGTGACCTGTACGTCACTCTTCCACGATCCGCGGCGGCAAAAGGCCGAACTCTTCCAGATCGATGTCGGTCAACGGATCCTCGTCTGCAGCAAGAAGGTCCGGATCACGCGGCGGTAAGGGTATACCAAAGTTTCCAGGCATGCGCGGCGACAGCAAACCGGCAGCCTTCAAATCTTCCATACCCGGCAAATCTCGCAATTCGGCCAGGCCGAAATGATCGAGAAACGCTGTCGTGGTGCCGTAGGTGACTGGCCGTCCAGGAGACTGCCTGCGCCCGCGCATCCGTACCCAGCCGCTTTCCAAAAGCAGGTCCAGTGTGCCTTTAGAGGTTTCCACGCCGCGAACATCTTCGATCTCGGCACGAGTTACAGGCTGATGGTAGGCAATTGTCGACAAGACCTCCAATGCGGCTCGCGACAGCTTTTTTTGCTTTGTCGCATCCTGCCGCAGAAGGAAGCCGAGATCCTGCGCAGTTCGCATTGCCCACGCCTCACCAATCTTTACGACGTGAACGCCGCGATCCGCGTAAAGCGCTATCAGGCGGCTCATGACCTGATTGAAATCAACTTCAGCCGAAAGTCTTTCACTCAAGGTTCTGGAGGAAACTGGCTCCGCACTGGCAAAGAGAATCGCTTCGACTATGCGAATCGAATGATGAAGCGAATCGGATGCCGCTTGTCCTTCAGTCTCGACATGCCCGTCCGCTGCTTCCCACCCAAACCCTGCGCTCATAGGCCATTCCGATCCTGGTCGCGCGTTTTGCCCGGACGCAAATAGATGGGCTCGAACGCACTGCCCTGCTTCAATTCAAGCTCGCCTTCACGCGCAAGCTCGAGACTGGCGGCAAAGGAACTTGCAAGGACACTACGCAACTGTGTGGAGTTGCCGAGATAGGTTTTCAGAAAGCTGCCCAGCGCATCCCAGCCAGGAGACTGGCCGAGCATCCGCACCAGCAATTCACGCGCTTCCTGAAGCGACCAGACGTCGCGCGGCGCGATTTCGACATGGTCATTTGCCCGTCTCTGCCGCTGTGCGGCATAGGCAGACAGGAGATCGTGAAGGCTGGCTCCAAACTGCATATGTTTGGTGATCTCCAGCGGCTCCGGCATGCCACGTGCAAAAACATCACGCCCCAGCCGGTCCCGACTGACCAGCTTTGCAGCTGCTTCGCGCATCGCTTCCAGTCGTTTCAATCGAAACTGAAGGACCGCGGCCAGTTCCTCACCACTTTCCTCTTCGTCGTCTTGCTTCTGGGGAATCAGCAAACGCGATTTAAGGAAAGCGAGCCATGCCGCCATCACCAGATAATCGGCTGCGAGTTCCAAGCGCATGGCACGAAGGCGCTCGATGAAAGCCAGATACTGTTGGGCCAGCGCGACAACCGAGATCTGTGCAAGATCCACTTTCTGAGTGCGTGCCAGATGAAGCAGGAGATCCAGCGGTCCTTCAAAACCTGCAACATCGACAACTAGCTCCGGGTCGCTCGAGGCCGGCAGCGCTGCGTCCGACCAGTCGTTTTCTGACCCTAAAACCGGGCCATCGCCCGCATATGACTGCTTGCTCTGCAACCGGCATCCTCTGCTGCCCTGTGGTTGGGCGAAAAATCCTATGCCACCATTTGCACAAGTTCTGCAAACTCGGCACGAACAGTTTCTTCAACAGAATCGTCGATCCGGTCTAACGGGACCAAGGCTTTTCGGGCGCGATCAAGTGCGCCATCGGTCAATCGAGGCGTTTCAGCGACAACGGCCTCCATCTCGACCATCACGCCATTGCAATGCAGAACGACATCGCAACCCGCTGCAATGATTGCGCGGCTTCTGCTTGCGAAATCCCCGGATAACGCCTTCATCGAAACGTCGTCACTCATCAGCAAGCCATCGAACCCAATTTCAGAGCGGATGATTTGTTCGATGATTGTCTGCGAGGTGGTCGCAGGAAATTCGGTATCGAGCGCCGAATAGATCACATGCGCGGTCATCGCCATATCGACGTTTCGGACGGCCTTGAACGGCGCGAAATCGCGCTGCCTGAGTTCTTCCAGGCAGGCATCCACAGTCGGGAGCGCCAGATGTGTATCCGCCGTAGCCCGACCGTGGCCCGGAATATGCTTCATCACTGGAAGCACGCCACCTGCAAGCAAACCATCGATCGCAGCCTGACCGAGATCGGCTACAATTCCAGGCTCAGTGCCATATGCGCGATCCCCGATTACATCGTGAGCGCCTGGAACAGGGACGTCGAGAACCGGAAGGCAATCGGCATTGATACCAAGCTTCAGGAGATCGAATGCATGGAGGCGCGACGACAGCCATGCGGCACGCACCCCCCGCTTCGGGTCTCGCTGAAACAGCTCACCAATCGCAGATGCGGGCGGATAATTGGGAGCAAGAGGAGGACGCAGGCGCTGAACACGGCCTCCTTCCTGATCCAGAAAAATCGGTACCTGATTTTGACCGCTGCAGGTTCGCAGGGCATCCGTCAACGCCCGCACTTGTTCGGCGTCTGCAATGTTGCGGGCGAACAGAATGAAGCCCCACGGTTTGTGTTCACGAAAGAACGTGTCTTCTTCATCCGTGAGGCTTGTGCCTGAGCAACCCAGAATAACCGCCTTGCATTCGTTCATAACCATGCCTTCAACAAATCAGATTGGCGATACGTCTTCAAAGAAGGAAGCCCGCCACGTCAAGCGTGGCGGGCTTATCCACTCAAGCTGAAATGTGCTTATTGCGAGACAAAGCAGCTGCCGCCTGCACTCTTATAGCTGGTGCAGATCGAATTGGCTTCCGCGCGCGAGGAGGCAGGGATGCGCACACGGTAATAGGTGCCCTTGCCTGCAATCTCCGCCTTGACGATGTTGACCCCCTTACCGCCCAGAACGCTTGCATAGCGCTGTGACAGGTTTTGATAGCTGGATTGGGCGGCAGCTTCACTTGGCTG
Source organism: Pseudomonadota bacterium (assembly GCA_023422735.1). Classification (GTDB taxonomy): domain Bacteria; phylum Pseudomonadota; class Alphaproteobacteria; order Rhizobiales; family Rhizobiaceae; genus Tianweitania. The sequence goes on along the minus strand of JAFAGL010000038.1, from coordinate 2,132 downwards.
AGAGGCGATCTGCACAGACCAGCCGGCCGGCGCGGTTGCCGCATCAATTACCTGAGGGGAAGAAGGCTGAACGGCGGCTGTTTGTTGGGCGGGCACGGCCGGAGTACTGTTTGCCGCACCAGAACCAGCAAGCTCCGAGAGATTTGGCACGTTGGCAGCAGGCTGCTGCGCGGCCGGTTCAGCTGTCACAGCTTCCGACGCCGAGGCAACTTCCGGCGCGGGCGTCGTATCTTCGCGTGGCGCAAGTGTTCCATCTGGACGCGCAATCATTGTCCGGACCCGACGCGGGGCTACCGCAACCATTTCCTCAGGGCCGGCATCGTTACCAGAGACCTGCGGGAGCAAACGCTCTTCGCTTTTGGCGCCCGCTGCAGCACCACCATCTTCGGCGGTTTCAACTTCGCTGTCGTTGGTGCCCAGTGCGGAAAGACCTGCAATCGCGTCGTCTTGCGACTGCGCGTCGACATCCATCGGCGTTTCGGAATCAGAAATCAAACGTTCCTGTGTTGGGGCACCAAGAGGCTGACCCGAACCGACGCGATCGTAAACGACGTTATCCTGGTTCGGAACGGTCGTGCCACCCGGATTTTCCGGACGCACCTTCATCGGATCGCTGTCAGTGCGAACAAGCGCATCTCCGGCGTCGGTATTCCCGCCGCCTGGCATTGCCAGAAAGGCAACCCCACCAAGCAGGAGAATCGCAGCTGCAGCGCCACCGATCATCCAGTTGCGTCGGCTGAGAATCCCACCGCGATGCTGCCGACGTTCCGCCGTTTGCGCATAATACGCCTCATCATCTTCGGGCTCGTACATTCCAGCCCGAGAGAAATCCGAGTGATACCCTGCTGCGCCGCCCGCGGCGGCCGCACCGGTGGCCGCGCCCATCGAGAAATCGAGATGCTCGTCCCAATTCTGCGAAGAACTCGGTTGAGCCTGCGAAGGCTCTTGATGCGGAACCGGGACTGTTTGCTGGCGGTCCATCTGCTCGAAAGTGGATGCGAAGTCGGCATCGAAGTCGTCAAACGTATCTCTGCGCACCGGCTCATGTCCGTAGTCTACCTCCGGCAAATCCAGCTCGTCGGAATGAGCGAGACGTGATTCAACGAAGTCGCTTGTCTCGATTTCAGGAGCATCCATGTGCATGCTGGGCGCATTCACCATCTGGCGCGGCGCGGAGCCGTAACCATAGCTTGCTTGTGCGGGAGCTGCAGATGCCTGGCGCTCGTGATCGTAACCGCCGGATCTGACATAGGGATCGTTTTCCAGCTCATCAGCAAGGGCGGCATCGAAAGCCCGTTCATCAAAAGGCTGCATGGGATCAATTTCCGTATCGTGAGAGGCAGGCTGTTGTTGGGATTCAACCGTTTCGACGCGCGGCGCCTCATCACTTGTTGAATCTGAAGAAAGATCGTTCTCGCCGAGCGCCTCCATGTCGATCGGCTCAAACGCGACCGGTTCAGAGGGCTGTTCGGAAAAATCCAAGAGGTCAGTAGTCGCGGTGGCCTCTTCACCAATAGAAGATGAGATGCTGTTTGCATCCAGCTGATCCGCCAAAAGCTCGGAGAAATCGTCGCTGATCTCATCCGATGCCGGATCGGCTTTAGGTGATCCGCGACTGTCTTCAGGCCAATCCGTGGGTATCTCGGCCTGATTTGGCTGAGATTCGGCGATGGCAGGCTCCGAAGCTTCCAGATCTTCAAGGAGCGCAGCACCGACTTCAGCCTGTTCTGGCGTATCTGCGAGCTCCACATCTGCCGGCTCTTCCTCCGGATCGGAGAACTCGAAACCCTCAAGCCAATTGTCGTCATGAATGTCGGCTTCGACACGTCCCTCCGGCGCAGTCGCCATCTCGCCACCGAGCAACTCGAACAATTCGCGTTCAAACGCTTCATCATGGCCGGACGTCGGAGGTTCTGCAGCCTGCAGTCGATCGGTCATAGCCTGGATTTCGGTGTCGCCATGCAATGCCTGGTGAGCTGCAGGCGCAAACTGTGTGTCCGGCTCTGCTGGGTGCTGAGGTTCATGAAGCGAGACCCGGCCTTCATCAAGCCAGCCATCTTCCGCCGTAAACACATCCTGCTCTAGCGCCGGATCCTGCGCGTGCAGTTTCTCCAATGCAGCGACAAGATCAT